>CALXCQ010000115.1 GCA_944386835.1 uncultured Oscillospiraceae bacterium
CATCTCCTTATTTTTGAATCTTGATTCTGGAATTCAAAATGTTATTTGAGTTCCGCAATCATAGCTTTGCCGGATTCCAAGCGAATATACAAAAAAATAATTGGCAATTTGTGTAATTTACTGATAACTTATAACTTCAGATTCTCTATGTTTGTTTTCGCTGATACGGGGGTGAAAATAGATTTTGGTTGAAAAAAATGGGACAAAACGGTATAATCAAAAATCAAAGGAGGTCCAGCAATGTTATCCGAAGAAAATGCAGTTTTTTCAAAAAATGTTACGGTGCCAGATGCTGATGGGATTTTTTCTCAAATGGCATTTTTGTTTTATATGATGCAAGTGGTATCTACTGAGCATGTAGATAGTCTTCAATTGGGTGGCAATCACTTTCGGGAACTTGATCTTTTATGGGTATTAAACCGTATGCAAGTACAAATTCACGCCATGCCAGTTTCAGGACAGTGTCTTCGTGTGCAGACTTGGCCCAACAAACAAAAGCATGGGCTATATCCGAGACAGTATCGAATGGAAGATGCGGAAGGAAACTGTCTGTTACAGGCTGTAAGTATCTGGACTTTGTTGAACGGACGGACCAGAACCATGCATCAGGGAGATGAAATAGGACCGTGGTTTCAGTGGCAGGACGAAACAGATTTACCACTGCCTAAAAGTCTTCCCATTGCACAGACGGATACGGTATTATTGCTGAAAACCAGGCCAGAAGAAATTGATAGTAATGGTCATATTAATAATACCAATTATGTTAGGTGGATTGATTCCGTCCTGCCGGATGGTTTCAATCAGAATTGTGCGCTTTCACAATTTCAAATCAATTATTTGGCAGAATTACGGCAAGATGACAAGGTAGAGCTCCATTCTCATGTTGATACCCAGAAGCTTGCGGTAGAAGGCTTTGCAAATGGCAAACGCTCCTTTGCGGCCAGAGGAAGCTTTATAAAAAAATAGAAAAAACGCCTCTGTGGATTTGGTATGACTATTTTCGTACATACTATCCATGGAGGCGATTACTATGGGAAAAAAAGAAAAAGACAAAGGATTAAAATATCATGCAAATCCGTCGAGTCAGGCTTTTTTTGGCCAGCCCGATGATGTTTTTGACATGGTAAACCAATATGGAACGTATGAAATTCAGCGTACCGCGGACACCGGAAATGTGTTTCCAATGATTGCCCAGGGCTTACCCAAAGCCTGGAATGGAAAAGAATGGACATCTGAGGAATTATCCTCCAAAAAAGAAAAATCTTAATTTGGAAAAAGAGAGGAAACGGATAGATCCGTTTCCTCTCTTTACTGCTATTTTACTTCTGGCAGGGCTTTTCATAATCTCCATTGTAGCTGGTACCATGGGGAATGGTATAGGACCAATCTTCCAAAAGTTCAGATTTGGTTGGCTTTCCTTCACAGATATCCAAAAGCAGCTCGTAAAGCTCCATGCCGGCTTCCTCGACAGATTTTTCACCATACAGTACTGGAACAGCACTATAGTCAATCATCTCGCCTAAGGTCTCAACAGTTACCGGATTGCCGGTGATCTTGACGCAAGGCATCACGGCGGTGCCCAGAGGAGTTCCTTTGCCGGTTGTGAACATCAAAAGGTGCATTCCACTCATCGCCATGGTAGTACAGGCGTATGCATCGTTGGCACCCTGCGGCTGATCAATACCCCAAACGCCGGGACCCGTGGGAATAAAGCCGGGCTGCTCGATTGCTTTTACTTTTCCATCGCGCCCATGAGCGGTCCGGGCCATCTTTTCAATCATCGTTGTAAGACCGCCGGCTTTGTTGCCGGGAGTTGGGTTGACATCGGAGAGGCCCACGCCACTACGGGCTGTGCAGTCTTCGTTAAAGCGGTCGCTGATCTCCATAAGCTTTAGGCCAACCTCATAGGTTTCTGCTTCGTCAGGGGTACCGCCCCGTCCTACACCGGCAACAATGATGCCGCCATTACGGTAATGCAGGCCGCTGGTTTCGCTCATAACCCGGTTGGAAGAGAGGCCGGAAGTCCAGTCGGAGCCGCCGGTATAACAACCGGTGATCATGCCGGTAACCGGGCAGGGCTGCCGCTTCACCTGTGCAGCGCGCTCTTGCATGCCCTTTACGATTTGAATACCTTTTTCAATAACACCGGTTACGCCACCATCTGTCTGGATGCACAAGTGCTCAACTTCTTTGCCATACTTGGCAATTTCTGCTTTCACTTCCTCCGGGTCAGTTTGTTGACAGCCCAGAGATACCAGTAAAACACCATGAACATTGGGATGAATTCCGGCCGTGATAAAGCCTAATTTAGTGCGTTCAAAACGCTCTGTAAATTCGCCGCATGCAGCTTCTACAACAATACAGGGAATATTGCCGCAAGCTAAAGCAATTTTTTGTGCAGTGCCGTTGGCGCACTGAACAAGAGAAATTACAATTACATAGTTACGGATACCAAACCGTCCATCAGGCCGGGGGTATGCCATGATGGTATCCCGGGAAATTTTCGGCTTTACAGGTGTTTCAGGAGGAATAAAACCGGCTTTCCCACGAGCACGGAAATCTTCGCATTCCTGCGCCAACTGCTTGGTTGTGGTATCTTCTAGGTTATGGCTATGTACCCAATCACCGCGTTTGATGTCTTGGCTGGCAGGACCAATCGAATAGGCATACTTGATAACAGGATCATCCTTTTTAATGTCGCAGATGGCAATCTTGTGCCCTTGCTTAATAAACTCGTTGGCAACAACTTCCGTTCCATCTTTGGCGGACGCAATTTCACCTTTTTCGATGTTCTCTAATGCAACGAGAACATTATCATCCGGGGTGACATGCAATGCCAGTTTCTTTACGCTCATAGATTGTCCTCCTTGGTTCCTATTTGGATGAATTTTGTACCATTTGAAGATTGGAGGCATCAATCCAGATGCCTCCAATACAACAGATAAAATCAGTTTGTAGCGGGATCCCGAAGAAATTATCTCTTGGAGAATTGCGGAGCGCGACGGGCGGCCTTCAGGCCGTACTTCTTTCTTTCTTTCATTCTGGGATCTCTCGTGAGAAGACCGGCAGCCTTCAAAGGTGCACGGAATTCCGGATTAACACTCAAAAGTGCTCTGGCAACACCATGACGGATTGCACCAGCCTGGCCAGTGACACCGCCGCCGGTTACGGTGCAGATAATGTCAACTTTGCCCAAGGTGTTGGTGGTGACCAAGGGTTGACGAACCAGGAGCTTCAGGGTTTCCAGGCCAAAATATTCATCGATATCCCGACCATTAATGGTAATGGAACCAGTGCCGTTTTCATAGACACGGACTCTGGCAACCGAAGACTTCCGTCTTCCGGTACCATACTGATATTGTTTCTTGCTCTCGTACATCGTTACTTACCTCCCGATTAGTCCAGAGTCCAGGCTTCAGGCTTCTGGGCAGCATTGTTGTGTTCTGAACCGGTGTAGAGCTTCAGACGGGTAAGTGCTGCTCTACCGATAGAGTTTTTGGGCAGCATACCTTTCACAGCTAACTCCATAGCGAAATCAGAACGTTTTTCCATCAGGAGACGGTACTTGGTTTCTTTCAAGCCACCGATCCAGCCGGTATGATGACGATAATATTTATCTTCCGCCTTGTTACCGGTTAAGACAGCTTTGTCAGTGTTGATGATGATTACATAATCACCACAGTCAACATTGGGAGTGAAATCGGGTTTATGCTTACCGCGCAGCAGCTTTGCAGCGACAACAGCGGTGCGGCCAAGAGGCTTTCCGGCTGCATCGAGAACGTACCATTTGCGTTGTACGGTCTCCTTTTTTGCCATTGTAGTGGACATTATAACTTCCTCCATTTTTAAAAGCAAATGCTTCTTAATATACACTTTGACAAAACAGTATTGCACCTTTACAATAAAGTCCAAAGGCGCTTTTTCTTTATATCACAGAGGTGAATTCCTGTCAAGATATAATTTTAATTAGCACCTAGAAATCTTTTAAATTCTCTTATTATCTTTCAAATGCTCTCAAATGCTAAGTTTTGAAATTGATTTTTGAACGAGGAAGACAGAAATGCAAAGACTTATGGGATTGGTAAGACGTTGTGTGGATGATTACCATATGATTGAATCTGGGGATAGAATTGCTGTGGGGGTTTCAGGTGGCAAAGATTCTCTGACGCTTCTGGTGTTATTGGCCGGGCTCAGAAGGTTTTATCCAAAACCGTTTACGCTGGAAGCGGTAACGGTGGATATGGGCCTGGGAGGAATGGATTTTTCACCGGTGGAGACCTTGTGCCGTCAGTGGGAGATTCCCTATACGAAAATTGATACGCAAATTGGCCCCATAATTTTTCAGTACCGAAAGGAAAAAAATCCTTGCTCTATGTGTGCCAAAATGCGCAGGGGGGCACTTCATGAAGCGCTAGCGGAAAAGGGAATTTCTAAAATTGCCTTGGGACACCATTATGATGATGCTGTGGAAACTTTTTTAATGTCTTTAATTTTTGAAGGCAGAATCAGTTGCTTCGAACCGGTAACCTATTTGGACAGGACTGGTGTAACACAAATCAGGCCGTTGCTCTATATCAGCGAACAAAGTGTCAGCAATTTTGCCCAACGGGTATCTCTGCCGGTCGTGGAAAACCCCTGCCCGGCGGACAAACACACAAAACGTCAGGAAATCAAGGAACTGATTTTTCAGCTGCAAGGAGAATACCCGGATTTTAAAAATAAAATTTTCGGAGCAATGCAAAGATTTCCGCTTCCCCATTGGGAGCCGGACAGCTCAAGCCGTAGACCCCTGCCAGATGTTACTTAAATTAACGAAATTTTCCTGTATGTAATTTGCTTCCTAGTATATACTAGGGATGGATGCAGGAGCAGACAATTGAGTCTGGTTGTGATCGAACCAGAGTGTATTGCGCAGCACAGACGATGTTTTTTGGAAAAACAGAGCTATCAAAGTTTGCACCTACATCAAGAGTATCGCATAAGCATGTTTGTGGTTTCGATGCGGAAGGGGCGGGCATCTGCCTGCCCTACATAGGAAACACCGGGCGCATTTAGCCGCACGCCCATAAGGAAGTAATGGTATCTTGCAGGGCAGCATAGCAAATTGCTATGCTGTCCTGCTTTTTCTTTCTCGTTCAATGGTCTGCTTGTCCTCGTCCTGCTTCAATTCCCCGACGAAGTTCCAGATAATCTGGATTTTCTGCCGCCGGTGGCCGCTGGACTTGTCCGGCGCATGGACGATAATCTTCTTTACAAACTCGTTGACAATCGTGGGCGTCAGTTCGGTAATCCCTACATACTTCCGAATGACCG
>CALXCQ010000116.1 GCA_944386835.1 uncultured Oscillospiraceae bacterium
AATTTCTTCCGGGGTAATTCCGTAGGCTTCCAGCACCAAAGGTGCTTTGCCGCTGCGGCCAAACTGGTCGGCAACGCCGTGACGGACGACCGGAACCGGATATACACCGGACAGGTACTCGCACACAGCTGCGCCCAGACCGCCTAAGATATTGTGCTCTTCTGTGGTAACCAGGCAGCCGGTCTCTTTGGCAGCCTTGAGAAGTAAGGCTTCGTCCAGAGGCTTAATGGTGTGCATGTCAATGACCCGGGCGGAAATACCTTCTGCATGCAAAAGTTCTGCGGCCTGAAGGCTCATCTGCACGTTCATGCCGGTGGCCACAATGGTGACGTCACTGCCGTCTTGCAGTACGGCACCTTTTCCCAGCTCGAATTTATAGCCTAAAATGGCATCGGTGACCGTATCGACTGCCAGCCGTCCCAAACGCATATAGGCAGGGCCGTCGTAATTGAGAAGCGCCTCTACCGCCTGGTGCATTTCATAACTGTCACAGGGGCAAACCACAGTCATGCCGGGGATGGTCCGCATGATGCCGAAGTCTTCAATACATTGGTGAGTTGCGCCGTCTTCGCCAACGGACAACCCGCCATGGGAGCCGATTACCTTTACATTCAGGTGGGGATAGGCTACGGAGTTGCGCACTTGTTCCCAGGCCCGGCCTGCAGCAAACATAGCAAAGGTATTGACAAAGGGTTTCAGGCCGGTGGTGGCCATGCCGGCAGCGACACCTACCATGTTGCATTCGGAGATGCCCATATCAAAAAAGCGGTGGGGATAAGCCTTCATAAAGCCTTTGGTCATTGTGGCGCTGGCCAGATCGGCTTCCAGGACCACCAGTTCGGGATATTTTTCTGCCAAAGCCACAAGCGCGTCACCATAGGCGGCACGGGTTGCAATTTTATCAGCCATGATTAACCCTCCAATTCCTGTAGTCTGGCTTCCAGCTCAGCCTTTGCCTGGGCAAACTGCTCTGCGCTGGGTGCCTTTCCATGCCAGTTGTAATCTCCCTCCATAAAGGAGATTCCCTTGCCCTTGACCGTCTTGGCCAAAATTACAGTAGGCTGGCCTTTAACGGTTTTGGCTTCGTCATATGCGGCGGCAATTTGGGCATAGTCGTGGCCGTCAATGGAAATCACATGCCAGCCGAAAGCCTCGAACTTCTTGTCCAGCGGAGAAGTAGGCATGACGTCTTCTGTCCGGCCGTCAATTTGCAGACCGTTGACGTCCACACAGGCACACAGGTTGTCCAAATGGTATTTATTAGCAGCCAGACAGGCCTCCCAGACCTGGCCTTCTGCCAGTTCTCCATCCCCTAAGATGGCATAAACCCGGTAGTCTTTCTGGTGAATTTTACCGGCCATAGCCATGCCGACGGCAGCGGAAATGCCCTGGCCCAGAGAGCCGGTAGACATATCGACACCTTTTACATAGCGCATTTCCACATGGCCGGACATATGTCCGTCTACCCGGCGGAACATCTTCAGATCTTCCACAGGGAAAAAGCCTTTTAGCGCCAGGATGGGGTACAAAGCAGGGCTGCAGTGGCCTTTGGACATGACGAACCGATCCCGGTCCGGGTCCTGGGGATTTTTGGGGTCAACCTTCATCACATGGAAATATAACGTCGTTAACACGTCCATGCAGGACATGGAGCCACCTGGGTGGCCGGAAGCTGCCTGAAACACAGCTTCAATACCCAGAAGGCGTGCTTGGGTCGCAATTTTTGCCAGCGCCCGAATGGTGGATTGTTCCATACTATCCTTCCTTTTCCAACTCTATATTTTGGGTCCGCGCAAAGGGGAAGGACCCAGCTTGACACAGATATCAAGAATAGACAGCGTCTCTTAAATAATACTGGATAATTTCCAAGTTTTCCAGTAGTTTTTGAGAATTTGGCGATAAAGTCTCTGTGAGCACACCGTTTTCCAGATAGACTTGGGTACTGTGCACCAAAGGCAGAACCGGTTTCAGGTCCAAAAGAAGCTGCATATAGGCCGGGCCCTTCCAGCCCAGAAGGTCGAAAAGTTCCGGCATTAAGTACATGGGACTGATGTTGGCGCCCTGCCCGGTGACGTCACAATTGAGAGCTTCCTTGGCGGCGTCGTTGGCCCAGATCAGATAGGGAGTGGCATAGTAGTTGGTAAACCCTTCCAATGTGGAACGATCCAGATCAATTCCCAGACTGGCATAGAAGTTGTTGCCAGCACCTAAAGTGGGTTTGTGATCTCCGAAGAACACCAGAACCACCGGCTCTTCTTCGTCCCGGAAGGAGTCAACAAACTCCGACATCCGCCGGCTTGTATCGGCGATGCTGCCGAAATAGTTATTCAGCAAGTAATAGCTTTCCAAAGGCAGATCGTCCTGGGCGATGTATTCTTCGCCCCATTGCAAAGATTCCGTGTCGTAGGGAGAGTGCCCCTGGTAGGAGACGGAAAAATTGAAATAAGGCTGATCAGAAGGCCGGTTATCATACTGATCCCGCAGGGCGGGGAAAAAGATATCGTCATAGGCGTATTCTTCTTCCGTCAGCTGGGAAAACAGCTCTTCGGAGAACTGATATGCTTCAAATCCCAAATTTTCATCAATGTTCTGCCGGTTATAAAACCAATCATGTCCTGGGTGGCAGCCCTCGGTATAATACCCTTGCCTCCGGAAATACCAGACAAAGGATTCGGTGGGATGACGATAGTTCACATGGGGATAGGCATAACCGGTGAGAAAGCTCCGCTCAGCATTACAGGTCCCGCCGCCCATGGTATCGGAAAGGAGCAGGCCGGAGTAAGATTCTGCCTGTAACTTGTGAAAGTCCTCATAGGGATCTTTCTGGAACGGGATATCGGCGCAGACAGAAAGATCGGCAAAGCTTTCCAGCATGACGCAGATGAAATTAACTTTCTGCCCTTCCGGAATAGAGTCCTCGGTATAGGCATTGAGCATTTGTTGGGCTGCTTCCGGGGAATAGCCTTCTGGCGCCGGAAGAAAGCATTCGGTAATGGAATGGAGGAAGGGATAGACGAATCCTCGGGATGCAGAATCCTCTGTCGGTTTATAGCGGTTGAAATAAGTATAATTTTCAAAGCTGTCGTATAGGTCATCGGATTCATACCAAAGCCGATAGCTGCCAAGACTGATAAGAACCAGCACTGCACAGCCGAGAAGCCGCCAGCGGACTTTCTTCACACGACCTCGGAAGAAAAAGGCCAGAATCAGGGTTCCCAACACACACAGACCAATGGCACAATAAAAATGATAGGTAAAATGGAAGTCATACTGCCCCATAATACCGGCGGCGTCCCGAATCTGTCCCAGATCTTCGGCCACCAGCGGGTCGTCCCGAAAGACTACTTTATAGTAGTTTACAAACGAGCCGGTCAAAACCAGAAGACTGGAAAGCCCAAAGGCAATCCAGGCGCGATTGGTCAGAAAATAGAGGAGCAAAGCCAGCAACACAACAGGAAAAAGATTCAAAAATGCCAGGAAAGGAATCTGGAAATAAGACAGAAGCCGAACCCGGACAAAGTACAAGGAGCCAAAAATCAGGCTTAAAGTGCCCAGACACAAAGCGCCCAGAATCAGAACGCCTATGGTACAGCCCAACACCAGGCGTCTGCGGGAAGGACGTAACGTGTCGGGATTACACACAAACATCTGAAAGCAGTTACGTATGGACGTCCAAAAACCAGTCATAGAAATTGCCTTCCTTTACGAAGAATGGGTTTGCTCCAGCCAGATGAGCAAAACCGCAATATCTGCCGGGCTGACACCGGAAATTCGAGAGGCTTGCCCAATAGAAAGTGGACGGATCTGTTGCAATTTTTGCCGGGCCTCCATCCGCAGACCGCCAATAGAAAGATAATCTGCATCCGGCGGCAGGCAGCGGGATTCGGCTTTTTGAAATTCCTCTACCTGTTTCTCTTGTCGGGCAATATAGCCGGCATATTTTAGCGAGATTTCCACCTGTTCCCGAACGGCGGCAGACAAATTGGGCCGCTGAGGATCAAAGGAGGCAATGGCTTCATAACTGACACCAGGACGGCGGACCAAGTCGGCAAGCCGGGCGGAATTGGTAACCGGCGACGAGCCCAGAGAGGCTAAAAGCTGGTTTAATTCCGGAGAAGCGGCCACGCCCGTGGACTCCAATCTGGCCATTTCTTTCTTTACATTGGCGTACTTTTCTTCAACCTGCCGATATTGTTCCTCGCTGACTAACCCCAGCTGATACCCGATGGCGCTGAGACGACCATCGGCATTGTCTTGCCGGTGAAGCAGCCGGTACTCTGAGCGGGACGTCATAATTCGGTAGGGTTCCTGGGTCCCTTTGGTCACCAGATCGTCAATGAGCGTCCCGATGTAGCACTGACTTCTTTGTAAAATCAGCGGTGGACGCCCTTGCAGCTTTAAAGCGGCATTGACACCGGCTACAAAGCCCTGTACGGCGGCTTCTTCATACCCGGACGAGCCATTAAACTGCCCGGCGCCATACAGGCCGGGAACTTTTTTACACTCCAAAGTGGGGAGAAGCTCAGTGGGGTCAATACAGTCGTATTCGATGGCATAGGCCGGCCGCATCATTTCGGCATGTTCCAACCCGGCAATGGTGTGGAGCATGGCAATCTGTACGTCTTCCGGCAAACTGGAAGAAAGCCCCTGAATGTACAATTCGTCAGTATCCAGCCCACAGGGCTCCACAAACAATTGGTGCCTGGGCTTGTCTGGAAACCGATCAATTTTTGTCTCAATGGAAGGACAGTACCGAGGCCCGACACCTTGAATAACACCACTGAACAAAGGAGAACGGTCCAGATTTTCACGAATAATCTGATGGGTCTTTTCGTTGGTATAGGTGAGATAACACACAGCCTGATTTTCCGGTGGCGTCTGGGTAGAAAAAGAGAAAGGAACCACCACGGAATCTCCTGGTTGCAGCTCCATTTTGGAAAAATCCACAGATCGGGCGTTGACACGGGGAGGCGTGCCGGTTTTAAACCGCCGCAGCGAAAGACCCATCTGCCGCAGGCAATCGGTCAGGCCGATGGCTGCATGCATCCCGTCGGGTCCCGAGTCCGATACGCATTGGCCGGTAATGACCTGACTGTTCAGGTAGGTACCAGAAGCAATAATCGCCGCCTTGACCGAATACTCAGCTCCCAGTTGCGTCACTACCTGGCAAACGTTCCCCTCCTGAAGCCGGATTTGCGTCACCATGGCCTGCTTTAGGTCCAGATTCTCCTGCCGCTCCAGGGTATGCTTCATCACCTGTTGGTATTTCCGCCGGTCTGCCTGGGCCCGAAGAGAGTGTACGGCAGGCCCCTTCCCCTGATTGAGCATCCGGTATTGAATACAGCACTTGTCCGCTGCTTTGGCCATTTCCCCACCCAGTGCATCCAGCTCCCGGACCAGATGGCCTTTCCCCGTTCCGCCAATGGCGGGATTACAGGGCATATTGCCTACGGCATCTAAATTAATGGTAAAAATCACCGTCGATACACCCATCCGGGCACAGGCCAGAGCAGCCTCAATGCCGGCGTGGCCTGCACCAATCACCGCCACGTCGTATCGACCTGCGAAATAACCCATAGTATCCGTCCTTTTGTCTCAGAATATCACAATATTATAGCAATCTTACTATGAAATTGCAACATCACGGGGAGGCGGGAGGAAGCATCCGGAAACCCGTTGTGGGAGCGGAAAATCCGCACACTTGCCCTATTCAGAATTTCGTGCTAAAGTATACTTAAGAAAAAATTTAGGTTTGTAAAGAGAAGGAAGAAGGGGTACGATGGATCTGTTGGATATTCTGAAACGGCGGCGCAGCGTACGGGCGTATACGGGCCAGGAAGTAGATAAAAAAATGCTGGAAACAATTTTGCAGGCCGGCATGCTTTCCCCGTCCAGCCGCGCCATTCGTCCCTGGGAGTTGATCGCTGTTACGCAAAAAGAGATGTTGCAGGAACTGGCCGGCTGCCGGGTTGGCGCGGCCAGGACTCTGGAAACAGCGGGAGCTGCGGTGGTGGTCATTGCCGATGCCCAGAAAAGTGACGTGTGGGTAGAAGACAGCGCTGCGGTTATGACCCAAATGCACCTGATGGCTGACCATTTGGGTTTGGGCAGCTGCTGGATTCAGGGTCGGTTGCGCCAGGCTTCCAATGGAAAAACCACGGAAGACTATGTCCAGAAATTGCTGGACTTCCCGGATAACTACCGGTTGGAAGGGATTCTGGCCCTCGGGGTTATCAAAACCCATCCCGAACCCTATCGCCTTTCCCAGCTTCCCACAGAGAAGATTCACTGGGAACGGTTTTAATCCAACTTCTTGGGGCTGTTTCGGGCAGAAATTGCGAAAAGCAAAATTGCCATTCAGGGAAAGTTGCCAAAAGAGGACCGGGTGAAAAGTGGCTGCGGATACGCCGGTGCAGACAGAGAAAAACGCCTGTGGAAACGGGACTTCGTTTCCACAGGCGCTTTTTTTACTTTGTTACGACATGCCCACCGTGTAAGTGGCCTCATAGTGGTCACCATCTGTCAGTTTGATGTCGTCGATCCCTTCCGTCAGGGCTTCTCCGTCTTTGCTGATCAGCCACCAGGCTTCATCTTCGTCCCAGTTGGCCTCGATTCCGGCAAAAGTGGTATAAAGCCCGTCGCCAGAGTGCTCAGAAGCGGTCGTCAGCTCTGCCTCGAAGAGGGCATCGCCCAAGGTGGTCATCGTCGTTTCCAGGGTATAATCTTCCCCGGTCCCATCCGGTCCAATGACGGTAAAGGTAATCGTCACAGGATCGCCCTGTGTTTTGGCGCAACCGGTCAACATGCCGGCAAGCAGACAGACAATGCACAATAGGGTCCAGATTCGTTTCATGGGAAATCTCCTTCCATGGCAGGTGAAATTTGAGATGACAGGTTCGTTTTGGCAGGAACGCACAAAAATAACCACGCGGAAAGTTATCTTTTCGGTAGGGTTGGGAAAATGCCCCAAGAACCATCGATTTTTTTGGGAATAATTGTCGGACAATTCCGTGGCTTCAGGGGTTGCTTTCCCCTTCAAGCCCGGGTATAATGGAGGACGAACTTAAGCAAGTTTACCTCTCTACCTAGGTATGACGGGGCCTGTGGGTGACCACAGGCCCTGTTATTTTTGGGAACATCCCTAACACATTTTTGCACCGGCGGGAATTTTATCATCCAGCATAACAAGGTTCAGAACCTCTTCGCCGTTTTCTGTATGCACTGCGGAAATCAACATACCGCAGGACTCCCGGCCCATCATTTTTCTGGGCGGCAGATTGACGATGGCAAGCAGCGTCTTTCCTACCAGGGTTTCCGGCTTGTACCATTTGGCGATTCCCGAGAGAATCTGACGGTCCGTTCCGGTGCCATCGTCCAAGGTGAAACAAAGGAGCTTTTCTGATTTCTTCACCGGCTGGCAGTCTTTTACTTTGACAGCCCGAAAATCTGACTTACAGAAGGTATCAAAGTCCACTGTTTCTTCCAGCTGCGGTTCCACCTGAATTGCAGGGGCTTCCGGTGTATGAGATGCCTGGCGCAGGGCCTCCAGAGCTTCCAGCTCTTTTTCCAGATCAATACGGGGGAACAGAGGCTCCGCTGCCATAACTGTCGTGGTGGCAGGCAGGATGCCAAATGTCTGCAAGCTGTCCCAGTCAAAAACCTGGGCCCCGATACGCTGCATAATAGCAGCGGAGGTGTCGGGCATAAAGGGGGCCAATAAGGCGCCGCAGATTCGGATGGTTTCCAGGAGATTGTACATAACCCGAGCCAAGCGAGGACGGTTGGCCGGGTCTTTGGCCAAAATCCAGGGGGTTGTCTCATCAATATATTTATTGGCGCGGGAGAGCACTTTGAAAATCTCTGCCAATGCATTCTGGAACTGGAAGTGTTCCATCTGCTGGGCATACAGCTGGGGCAGCTGGGATGCCATCTGTATCAGAGAAGCATCCATAGGATCGGACAGCTGTTCCTCGGGAAGCTGGCCGCCGAAGTATTTTTCCACCATGGCAACGGTACGGGAGACCAGATTTCCCAGATCATTGGCCAAGTCGGTGTTGATACAAGAGATCAAAAGTTCATTGGAAAAATTACCGTCAGAGCCAAAGGGGAAAGAGCGGAGCAGGAAGAACCGCAGAGCATCGACCCCGTAGCGGTCTACCAGAATTTGGGGATCTACCACATTCCCTTTGGATTTGGACATTTTTCCACCGTCCAAAAGCAGCCAGCCATGTCCATAGACTTTTTTCGGCAGGGGCATTCCCATACTCATCAGCATGGCAGGCCAGATAATGGAGTGGAACCGGACAATTTCTTTTCCCACAAAGTGTACGTCCGCCGGCCAGTACCGGTCATAGTCCCCGTACTGATTGTTTTCAAAGCCCAGTGCGGTAACATAGTTGAACAGGGCGTCTACCCACACATAGACCACATGGCCCGGGTCAAAGTCCACAGGAATTCCCCAGGTGAAACTGGTCCGGGATACACACAGATCTTCCAGTCCCGGATCGATAAAGTTGTTGACCATCTCGTTGACTCGGCTGCGGGGCTCCAGGAAATCCGTATTGAGAAGCAAATCCCGTACCCGATCTGCGTATTTGGAGAGCCGGAAGAAATAAGCCTCTTCTTCCGCGTCGGTCACTTCCCGGCCGCAGTCAGGGCATTTACCATCTACCAACTGGCTTTCCGTCCAGAAAGATTCACAGGGGGTACAATACTTTCCCTTGTAGGACCCTTTGTAGATGTCGCCGTTTTCATACATTTTCTTAAAGATTTTCTGAATGGCTTCTACATGGTAGGCGTCGGTGGTTCGGATAAATCGATCGTTGGAAATATTCATCAGTTTCCACAGATCCAGAATCCCGTTTTTCCCCGCAACGATCTCATCTACAAATTGTTGCGGTGTAACCCCTTTTTCTTTCGCCTTCAGTTCAATTTTTTGACCGTGTTCGTCGGTACCGGTGAGGAACATTACATCGCAGCCACGCATTCGCTTATACCGGGCCATTGCATCGGTAGCGACGGTGCAATAGGTATGGCCGATGTGAAGCTTATCTGAAGGATAGTAAATTGGCGTAGTAATATAAAATTTTTCCTTGCATGACTGACACATAATTCTTTCCTCCCAATCCTGGTGATACAGAAATATTATACCAATTTTCCAAGAAAATAGCAATATATCCGGAAAATTCCCAAATTATTTGGAAAAGATGCCAAATCCGGCGGTGCCGGTATGAAACAGAAACGGCCGAAAGGGGAGTCCGGCGTTTCATCTCCCCAAAGGCCCAGAGAATTTCCCAGGCAGACCTTCCGAGCCGGACTTAGTGAGGCTGTTTTCAGGAACGGACCTTTGGGAACCTTCCCAAGGTCAAGTCTTCTCAAAATTCTCTGCAGAGCAGACTCCATGCCAATTTTCCACAGACAGCCCCGTCTCACAATTTCTCTAAAGACAGGCGCATTGGAAAATTTTCCAGTAAAACGCCGTGCCGCTCTACCGTCTGGGCACAAAGGAGCGCATAGCCGCGGCGGGCAAAAAACGGACGCGCTGTGCGGGAAGCATGGGTTGTGACGGCGGCAAGTCCCAGTTGTCGGGCTTTGGATTCCAAAGCCTCACACAGAGCGGTGCCAATATGCTGGCGTTGGTAGTCCCTGTGGACATACAACCGGTCCAGATAGCCATCCGGCGCCAAATCTCCAAAGCCTACCAGAATCCCGTCTTTTTGGGCCACCAGGCTGTAATGGGCTAAAAGAGAATCGTTCCACTGCTGCCAAGGCAGTGTACCGGTAGCCCAGGCATCCAACTGCTCCCGGCTGTAGTCTCTGGCACAGATGGTGTGGACGGTGTCGTAGAACAGCTGTCCCAGCTGAGATAAATCGGAAGGCTGATAGCAACGCAGTTCCATTACTTTGTATCCTTATCCAGAAGGGTGAAAAACAATAAGGCTGCACCCAGAATGGCAAAAATCATACCCACAGGGCCCAGATTGTAAGTTGTGGAATTGAGCATCTCAAGGCCGCCCAGAAAAAAAGCGGCGCCAGCTATGGTTTTTTTCATGAAAACGCCCCCGTTTCATCAGTTCCTTTAAAATAGCACACAGGCCGGCAAAAGGCAAGGACCGTAAGGCTGCCAAACAAAAATCCGGCTTGTGCCAGACAGGGAAAAATGCTAAACTATAAAAGTTATGGACGGTGGACGACGCAGCCCGCCGGAAACACAAGGAGGAAACCGCCATGGAGAAGACTTTGCCGCCGCTTCGGCGGATTGTGGCGATTCATGATTTGTCAGGTGTGGGAAAGTGCTCTTTGAGCGTGGCGCTGCCGGTTATCTCCGCCACTGGTGTGGAGTGCGCCTGTTTACCAACGGCAGTGCTCAGTACCCATACGGGGGAATTTACCGGTTATGTCATGGAGTCTTTGGAAGATTTTATGCTCCCCATCGCCCGTCATTGGAAACAAGAAAACATTCCCTTCGACGGAATCTATACGGGCTATCTGGCGACGCCGGAACAGGAACGGCAGGTAGAGGCTGTTTTCGATCTATTGGCAGGACCGGAAGCCATGATCGTGGTAGATCCGGTCATGGCGGACAATGGCAGTTACTATGCCAATCTGGGAGATGAAATGTGCCAGGCCTTTCGCCGCCTGTGCCGAAGGGCTCAGGTGATCACGCCCAATATTACGGAAGCAGCCCTTCTGGCGGGGGTGCCTTATCCCACTACCCCGCACACGCCGGAACGATTACAGGAAATTTTGGGCGCGTTAGGCGCGTTGGGGCCCCGTTATGTGGCGGTGACAGGTGTTCATCCGTCTCCGGAGGCCATTGGGAACCTGCTTTTGGATACGCAGACCCAGGAGGTAACTTGGGCTCTGCGGCCTACCCGCCCGGGTCTGTTTTACGGAACAGGAGACTTGTTTGCTTCTTCGTTGTCTGCTCTTTTGGTGCGGGGAATGGAATGTAAACAGGCGGTGCAGATGGCAACGGACTTGGTTGCTGGAGCCATTGAACGGACAGCTCTGCGGCCCACTCCCCGCCGGTTTGGAGTAGACTTTGAGGGAGTATTGCCGGTATATATCCAGAAGGTACAAAAAGCCTTTGGGCAAGAAGAGGGGAACTGTTAAGATGAAAAGGTTGGAAAACTGGTCAGGGATCATCAGGCAGGGAAGTTTTTTCCCCTTTTTATTTTGGGTGATAGCAGCTTGTGGGATTGGCCTGGTGATGGGCCTGGTGGGCAGCGGATTTCACTTGGCTCTGGATTGGACAGGCAGGGCGCGTCAGGCCTGCTCCTGGCTCATGTATCTGCTTCCTTTTGGCGGCATAGCCATAGCGGCAATGTACCATTTCTTTGGAAAAGACCGGGACCAGGGAACCGATGGGGTTCTGGAATCCATCATGGAAGGGAAGCCTATGAGTTGGCGTACGGCGCCAATGATATTTCTGGCTACCGTACTGACCCATGTTTTAGGCGGATCTTCCGGCAGAGAAGGAGCCGTATTGCAGCTGGGAGGCAGCCTGGGCTCGGTTTTGGCCAAACCCTGGGGCCTGTCCGGAGAGAATCAGAAAGTATTCACTGCCTGCGGCGCAGCGGGCTGCTTTTCCGCGCTTTTTGGTACGCCGGTGACGGCAGCCATATTTATTTTAGAGTTTACTACTGTGGGAACGATGTGTTACAGTGCGCTGGTTCCCTGTCTGATTTCTGCCTTTACGGCATATCTGGTCACAGGCGGATTGGGCATTGCGCCCACCAGCTTCCCGTTGACAGCGCCGGAAGTGACAGCGTGGAGCCTATTGAAGATTCTGGCGCTGGGCATTCTTTTGGCAGGTGTGGGAATTTTGTTTTGTGTGGTTATGGAGCAGACCCGGAAAATACTGCGCCGTATGTTGCCCAACGCCTATTTACGGGCGGCAGTAGGCGGACTTTTGGTTGTGGTTCTGACTTTGGCGGTAGGTACCCGGGTATACCAGGGGACCTCCACAGGACTCCTGGTTTCGGCCATGGCGGGAGAGTCACGGTGGTTTCATTTCCTTTTGAAGTTGTTATTCACCGCCCTTACCCTGGGCGCCGGTTTTAAAGGCGGGGAGATTGTCCCTTCCTTTGTGGTGGGGGCAACTTTCGGCTGTGTCGCAGGGCCGTTTTTGGGACTGGAAGCGGGCTTTGCCGCTGCTTTGGGAATGGTGGGAGTATTCTGTGCCATTACCAATTGCCCCATTGCTTCTGTCATATTAGGGGCAGAGATTTTTGGCGCCGGATTGGGCCAATTTGCCCTGGTATGCGCAGTGACTTACATGCTTTCCGGGTACCACAGTTTGTATGGCCGGCAGACGTTCCGCTATGCAAAACATGCGCCCCGAGTTTTAAAGGGCCATGAAAGACAGGCAGTGGGCTGACCGCTGCAGTAGCGGGCAGAGGCCAAATGGTTTGGATGCTCGGCTTGTGAACGCGGTAACCCCATTGGACGACGGAGCTGCGCCATTCCCAGGAAACAGTACGGTCACAGGTCGCCAGGTGCAGCCATACGGATGACGTTAGCGCCCCTCGGAACCAGGGCGGTGATTGCCCGGTGGGGCGCTGAGAGTCTGTGGAATGGCGACCCGGGCGGCCATTGCCAGGCAGAACATTGCCGGATGGCTGCGGTTTGGGCTGCAAGCCGAAACAAGAAAGAAAACTGCCGAAACCTTTCATGAAGTGACCCCCAAAAGTTAGACAATATTTGAAAAAGAAAATTGTTTAAGCAGCCGAAAGGGCTTGTTGTCTGTGAATTGCAGGCGGCAAGCCCTTTAACTTTGCCTTGATGCGGCGGTTGTTGTA
>CALXCQ010000117.1 GCA_944386835.1 uncultured Oscillospiraceae bacterium
AGTGCATCTCTATCGCAATCGGCCTCAATT
This sequence comes from uncultured Oscillospiraceae bacterium, assembly GCA_944386835.1. Lineage (GTDB taxonomy): Bacteria > Bacillota > Clostridia > Oscillospirales > Oscillospiraceae > CALXCQ01. The sequence goes on from CALXCQ010000117.1 coordinate 31, forward strand.
TTGACAATATGCTGATAATTGCCACTGGTCTCTCCCTTGAGCCAAAGAGTTTGCCGCGAGCGCGACCAAAAACAGCTCAGCCCTCTTGTGAAAGAAATCTCTAATGATTCCCGATTCATACAGGCCAGCGTCAACACTCTTCCCGTCTGCACATCCTGAATGATTGCCGGAATCAATCCCTTTTCATCAAATCGAAGGTCTTTTGTAGATAGTTTCACACTCTCACCTCAATTCCCTGCTCTTTCAGCATTTTTTTCAGACTTGGTATTTCCACTTCTCCGAAATGAAAAATGCTGGCGGCCAATCCGGCAGACATTTGGGGTATCGCCTGGAAAAGCTCCACAAAATCTTCTGCCTTTCCTGCTCCCCCGGAGGCAATCAGGGGTACACTGATGGCTTGTTTTACCTGCCGGAGCATTGCCAAATCAAACCCCTTCCTGACGCCGTCAGTATCCATGGAGTTGAGGACCACTTCCCCCGCCCCCATATCTACGCCCCGGCGAATCCACTCGATAGCGTCCATCTGTGTGTCTACTCTGCCCCCATTCAGGAACACATGGAAGCTTCCGTTGACCCGTTTTACATCTACTGACAGCACCACACACTGATTTCCATACCGTTTTGCTGCCTGGGAAATCAGCTCTGGATTCCGAATCGCACCGGAGTTTACCGATACTTTATCTGCCCCGCACGACAGTACCCGCTCAAAGTCGTCCAAAGTACGAATTCCTCCCCCTACCGTCAGAGGAATAAAAATTCGGGATGCAGTACGCTGCAGGACATCGGTAAACAGGTTTCTGCCTTCGGCGGAAGCTGTAATATCGTAGAACACCAACTCATCTGCGCCGGCTTTCGAGTACCGCTCTGCCAAATCTACCGGATCGCATACGCCTTGCACGTTTTGAAACTGTATTCCTTTGACCACTCTGCCATCCTTTACATCCAGGCATGGAATAATTCTTTTGGTTACCATGGATTCACCACCTAACTATTGGTCTGGGGGAAAAGCTGAATCGCCTTTTCTAAATTCAAGGCTCCGGAATAGAGCGCTTTTCCCAGAATCGCACCACAAAGGCCCAGGGAATCCAGCCGGTTTAAATCTTCCTGACTAGAAATTCCTCCCGAGGCAATTACCTGAAGGGAAGTATGGCGGAGAATCTCCTGATATAGCTCCACATTAGCACCACCCAGCATGCCGTCTTTCGAAATATCGGTACAGATCGCGGTTTTCACACCAATTTCTGTTAACTGATTGAAAAACTCCGGCAGAGATTTGTGTACTGTTTGCTTCCAGCCCTGAATGGCGATAGCTCCCTCTTTTACGTCCACACCGACGGCAATTCGCTCACCGTACACTTCCACTGCCATCTGTAGAAATTCAGGGTCGGTAACTGCCTTTGTCCCCAGAATCACCCTATGGACGCCCATATCCAAATAACGTTTCAAGGTTTCCATACTGCGGATACCGCCGCCGATTTCCACCATGAGTCCGGTAGCTTGGAGGATCTGTCCAACTACTTCAAAATTGGGAGTGGTTCCGTCTTTGGCGCCCTCCAAATCTATCACATGCAGCCACCTGGCGCCATCTTTCTCAAAACGGATCGCCTGCTCCACAGGATTCCGGGAATATACGGTCATCTGCTCATAGTCGCCTTTTACCAGTCTTACAACTTTTTTCTCATACAGGTCAATTGCCGGTAATAAAATCATGACTTCGTCCTCACTTTCCCGACGATTCGGCTTTCAGGCGGCAAAAAGCCTTTAAAATTTTCAGTCCTACATCTCCGCTCTTCTCGGGATGAAACTGGGTGCCAAAGACATTCTGATTCCAGACGACTGCGGTAACCGGTACACCTCCATATTCTGTCACTGCCGCTGTATACGGCTCACAGGAAAATCCTGCGTAAGAATGGACAAAATAGACATACTCCCCGGTTCGGATTTCCTCCAGAATCGGGCAGCGGGGATCCGTTAGAGTCAGACGATTCCATCCCATATGAGGAATGTCTACTCTTTCTCTCAGATGTTCTTCCAAAGGCAGAACCTGACCCGGAATATAGCCCAGGCCGAAATGTTCGCCATATTCCATAGACTTTTCAAATAGCAGCTGCATCCCCAGACAGATTCCCAGAAGGGGTTTCCCAGCTTCCACTGCCTGCTTTACCACTTGCCGCATACCGCTACTTTCCAATTTTTCCGCTGCATCGGCAAAGGCACCTACCCCCGGTAAAATTACCCGGTCCGCCTGGGCAATTTTCTGCGCATCTCGCGTTACTTCTGCCGCTTCGCCAATTGCCCCCAGAGAACATACCAGAGAAAACAGATTGCCGACTCCATAATCGATAATTGCTGTCATAATCGATTCCTTTCTGTATCATTTCTCCCGAAATCGGATTTCTACTGCATTCGCATGACCGCCGAGTCCTTCCTTCCGGGCAAAAAGGCTTACTTTGGGATACTCTTTTTCCAATGCCTCTTTTGTATAATAGCTGAACTGAATTTTTTTCAGAAAATCATGTACCGACAGCGGGCTATAGAATCTTGCAGTTCCCATAGTAGGCAAGGTATGATTCGGTCCTGCAAAATAGTCTCCCAAGGGTTCCGGGTTATATCTACCTAAGAACACCGATCCCGCATTGCGCACCTGGCTGAGATAGGCAAAAGGTTCTTCCGTGCAAATCTCCAAATGCTCTGGCGCAATTTCGTTGGCTGCTTCCATCGCCTGCGCAAGGCTCTTGGTCACAATAATCTTTCCGTTTTGTTCAATGGAGCGCTGTGCAATCTCGCGTCTTTCCAACAGAGATAACTGCTTTTCAATTTCCTGGGCCACCTTCTGTGCCAGATCCATGGAGTCAGTTACCAGTACAGCGGAAGCCATAGTATCGTGCTCTGCCTGAGAGAGCATATCTGCCGCCACAAAGGCAGGGTTGGAGGTTTCATCAGCTACTACCAGGATTTCCGAGGGGCCGGCAATCATATCAATAGCCACCTGGCCAAAGACCTGCCTCTTGGCTTCCGCCACATAGGCATTTCCCGGACCTGTTATTTTATCCACTCCGGGAATCGTCTCAGTGCCATAGGCTAAAGCCGCAACCGCCTGGGCGCCACCTACTTTAAAGATTTTGCTGACACCTGCTACTTTTGCTGCCGCCAAGATTCCGGGATTGACCCCTCCATCGCGACTGGGCGGCGTAACCATCACCAGTTCTTTTACGCCAGCAATCTTTGCCGGAATCGCATTCATCAGTACTGAGGACGGATAGGCAGCTGTGCCACCTGGTACATAGATACCGACTTTCTCCAGTGGTACCACTTTTTGTCCCAGGACCACACCGGGTTTCTGACTCATCACAAAGCTATCCAGCTTTTGCTTCTGGTGATAGGCCCATATGTTCTCTTTGGCTTCCTCCAACACTGCCAAAAATTCCGGCTCCAGAGAGCTGACCGCTGCTTCCATCTCCTGGGGTGTCACTTGTAGAGAAGACAGAGTTACCTTATCAAAACGCTCTGCGTATTCCAAAAGGGCCGCATCTCCACGCTTGCGAACTTGTGCAATGATTTCCCTGACAGCTTCTGACACATCCTGTGTTTTTTGATCCCTTGCAAATAGCTGTTTGGGATCAATCGTATCCATTTTCAAAATTGTAATCATATCAGTTATCCTTTTAGCAGAGTCTGCTTCAATGTCTCTTGCAATTTCCCAATTTCTTTGTTTTTAAACTTAAAACTGACTTTGTTGCTGATAAATCTGGCGCTGATCTCCGTGATGGTTTCCAATGGCGCCAGTTGATTTTCCTGGAGTGTTTTCCCTGTCTCCACAATGTCCACTATCACATCAGAGAGCCCCAAAATTGGCGCCAACTCGATAGATCCGTTCAGTTTAATGATTTCAATATCTCGAGATTTTTGCTGGTAATACCGTCTGGCTATATTAGGAAACTTTGTAGCCACTCGCAGGACTTTGTCCCGATTATCGTAGAAATCTTCATATCCAGCTACGCATATGCGGCATTTTCCGAGGCCAAGATCCAACAACTCGTAGACCTGGGGTGCATATTCCAATAAAATGTCCTTTCCTACTATGCCCACATCCGCAGCTCCTCTCTCTACATAGACACTGACATCCGTAGGTTTTACCAAGAAATAGCGGACTTGCTTCTCGAGATTTTCAAAAATAAGCTTCCTATTTTTCTCCAGAATCGACGGGCATTCATATCCCGCCTGGGCCAGAAGTGCATAGGCCTGTTCTCCCAGTCTGCCTTTGGGCAGAGCAATATCAATCATTGCATAACCTCCTCTGCCCTCATTCCGTTCCGATACACAATCTGTTTTAAACACCGCATGGACGATTCCGTGCCAACGTGTTCGCACCGGACCTGTTTCCCGCCGGCCCGTAGGGTCGTGACCAGTTCTGTCATTCTTGCAAAATCACAGGAATCCTCATAGCGCATCCGAATATCAGCGTCAAAAAACTTTCTTTGTTCCAGATACTGTGTGATAAGTTCCATGGTAATGGCAAAACCGATGGCACCGGTAGCTGGTTTCCCCATTCTTTTTGGCAGATTGTCATATCTTCCCCCGGACAACACCGGATAAGGAACCCCCTTTAAAAAGCCCTGGAAAATGACACCATTATAGTAGTCCATACTGTTAACCAGAGAAAAATCCAGGCAAATGCCTGCTTCCGTCCCGAATGCAGTCAGAACTTTAGCCAGCATTTTCAGGTTTTCCAACTCCTTGCGTGCCTTTTGCTTCAGTGGAAGTGCTTCCACCTGGGCAATTCCCTCTTCCAAAGGCCCGTAAATCTCCATCAGGCGCTTTAAAATTTCTCTGTCCGAAGCCTTTAAAATTCCTTTTTTAACAAACAAGTCTATCTCGGGCATATTCTTTTGGGAAAAACAACGAAAAATTTCTTCCTGTACACTAGAAGAAAGTTCCATTTCTTCCAGGACAAACCCTAAAAATCCAATGTCTGAGATATCCAAAATATACTCGGGAGAAAATACTTTCAGCGACTGCAATGCCAACGCAATCACTTCCGCCTGCGCGTATATGTCCGGATTTCCCACAGATTCTACTCCTACTTGCAGCATTTCCTGATAGGAACCGTTTACCTCCCGGTAGACATTTTCGTTGTAATAAACTTTCTCACTCTTGCCGTCATTATTTTTTATAATGGAGATAGTAATGTCCGGTTTCAAGGCTTTCAGAGACCCGTCAATATCCGAAAACGTAATCAAATGACCGCCACCCAAGAACGGCCTGTTCTGTGCATACAGGTCATACTCTTCAAAGTGAGACATGCGGAATTTTTGATAGCCAAATTGCTCGTAGAGCGCATTTAATTTTTCTTCAAACATGGTTCCCTCCGTGCACATCACAGGATTCCTTTAGTGGAAGGAATTTCCTCTGCAAAGGCTCTGTCCAGACCGACAGCCTGGCGCAGACTTCGGCCTACTGCTTTAAAAGCACCTTCAGCAATATGATGAGAATTTTCTCCCGCCAGTTTTCGAAGATGCAGCGTAATCCCTGCATTTGCAGCAAAGGCCGTAAAGAATTCGGTTACCAGTTGGGTATCAAATGTCCCTATTTGTTCCGTAGGAAAAGCAATCTGTGGAAAAAAGCCGCCCCTTCCGGAGACATCTATAGCGCACTGGATCAAAGCTTCATCCATGGGAAGTATACAAAAACCATACCGACAAATGCCTCTCTTGTCTCCCAAAGCTTCCCGCACCGCTTGTCCCAAAGCGATTCCGATATCTTCCACACTGTGGTGGTCATCCACCCAGGTGTCTCCCTGGCAAACCACATGCAAATCTATGCGGGAATGGCGCATCATAAGTTCCAACATATGGTTGAAAAATCCTACACCGCTTTGAATTTCGCCGGTTCCCCTGCCATCCAAATCTATTGTAACTTGGACATCTGTCTCTGCCGTTTTCCGTAAGACGGTAGCCTCTCTCATAGTATCATCTCCTGTAACACCGCCACCAAAGTTTCCATCTCCTTTTGTGTCCCAATGGTGATTCGGTTATAATTGGATATTCTCGGTACCGGGAAGTGCCGCACCAAAATTCCCCGTTTTTTCAGTTCCATATAGAGTTTATCCCCCGGAAGCTTATCATGCCGGGCAAAGACGAAATTTGCCTGGGAATCTGTTACAGAGAAACCCAAATTCTTCAGAGACAGCGCCGTCCATGTGCGGGACTTGACAATTTCCTGGCACATTTTCTGGTAGTAATCTCCGCTCAGCACTGCCGCCTCACCGGCCAAAAGTGTCAACCGGTTGACATTGTAGGGATTGGTTGAGAATTGAATTCTCATCAAATCGGAAATAAGCTGGGGATTTCCAATGGCAAATCCCAGCCTGGCCCCCGCCATAGAACGGGATTTGGAATAGGTCTGCACACCCAGGCGGCTATCGTCGCATTGTGTCAATGGCACAACAGACTCCGCCCCAAAATCCACATAAGCCTCATCAATCAGCACTACATGGTCCAGGTTGGTCTGGACAATGCGCTCAATTTGCGAAGGTGTAAGGGCAATCCCCGTAGGAGCATTGGGATTGGCCAGACAAACCATCTTTCCCAAGCCTTCGTATTCTTGAAAGTCTATGGAAAAGTTTTCTTGCAGCGGAATCACTTGTGCCTGAATTGCGTGAAAATCAGCAAACACTTGATAAAACCCGTATGTGATATCCGGAAACGCCACACCGTCATCTTTTCCATACGCCTGAAACGCAAAATTTAAAATTTCATCGGAGCCGTTGCCCACGAAGACCCATTCCGGCGCAACCTGGTATACCTGGGCAATGGCACTTTTGAGCCGCCGTGCTTCCGGGTCCGAGTAAAGGCGCAAATTCTCCACTTCACCACTTTGGATAGCCTGCAGCACCGCCGGGGATGGTGGATAAGGAGATTCATTGGTATTTAACTTAATATACCCTTTGTCCTGGGGCTGTTCTCCCGGCGTATAAGGGCTCACACTCTCGAGTTGACGCGATAAAAACTTTGACATTTCCTTTCCGCCCTTCGTCTGTTGAATCGCTTCGGATGCCTGCAGTAAAAACTATGAAAATAGACGAGGAAACTGCCTCAAGGAAGCAGCTCACTCGCCTTGCATATCTGTCTGTCAGATTTTTATTTTTAATGTTACCGTTTCTCACAGATAAATTATCTTAGCTGCAACACTTTCTCTCAAAAGGTTACATTTCTCCACGGACAATCGGAATTTTAATCGTAATACTTCTTCTTAGAACAGTACATTCTCTTTGTTCGTGACCTGAATCTCCGCCAGAATACTTTTTATGCTCTGTCCATCCACTTCCAGTTTCAGCATCAGCTCCCCTTTTTGGAAACATGCACTTCCATCCTCGCTGGTCTGACGCTGAAATCCTTTTTCTTGCAAACTGTCCTCCGCCTGGCCCAGGCTGTCCCCCACGCAGATATCCAGAATCCGGTACTGATCACTTTCCACATAAATCTTTACCACATGGTAGGGATCCTGTACATCCGGATATCCACCCAGAATATAGGCAATACCGTCCCCAATCAGTCGATAACACCCAAATCCCTCTTCCCGCTGGTAGTCCTCAGAATCGTAAATGTCTTCTTCCGAAAGGCCCAGAGGATAAGGTACGTCACTGGAGCTGCGAAATTCCGCAATTTCTCCCTCGCTTCCGGAGAGATGGTTCATGGCGGCCATTCCTACCAGGACGACAATCACCAGGACCAAAGTTGCAATCTGTTTTTTCACGATTTGGGCCCGCCTTTCCGGTTTTCTTGTAAAATGCCTAAACGGATCTACGGCTGCAAAAAAGAGCAGCCATATGGCTGCTCTCATTGTATCACAGGCGAACGCTTTGACGCAATAACAGTTTCCAGGATACCCAGAAGACCGCCAACCACATCAAAATCCCCAGGCCAATCCACCCCTTTACAGGGACCTTGCCTACCACACTCCATATTTGTTGTCCAATGGACAGAATTTCTGGGCTGGCTTTCTGCGTAAAAAGGATAACCAGCCGGGGCGCAACAAAT
>CALXCQ010000118.1 GCA_944386835.1 uncultured Oscillospiraceae bacterium
AACGACGAGCGGGAACAGACCCTGAATCAGCTTCTGGCAGAGCTGGACGGCTTCGATCCCTCCAAAGGCGTCATAGTCCTGGGTGCAACCAACCGTCCGGAAGTTCTGGACAAGGCCCTTTTGCGGCCAGGCCGGTTTGACCGCCGGGTCATTGTGGACCGTCCCAACCTGAATGGCCGGTACCAGACGCTGCGGGTACACACCCGGAATATTAAGCTGGCAGACGACGTGGACCTGCATAAAATTGCCCAGGCTACCGCCGGCGCCGTGGGCGCCGATCTGGCCAACCTGGTCAACGAAGCTGCCCTCCGGGCCGTCCGCCAGGGCCGGCAGACCGTAAACCAGCAAGACCTGCTCTCCTCCTTCGAGGTGGTCATTGCCGGTACGGAAAAGAAAGGTACGGTTCTGACCGATACGGAAAAACGGATTGTGTCCTACCACGAAGTAGGTCACGCCCTGGTGGCCGCTTTGCAGAAGCACTCTCAGCCGGTCTCCAAAATTACCATTGTCCCGCATACTTCTGGTGCTCTGGGCTATACCATGCAGATGCCGGAAGAAGAAAAATTCCTCAACTCCAAGGATGAACTGATGACCGAATTGCAGACCCTTCTGGGCGGCCGGGCCGCCGAGCAGCTGGTCTTCGGGATTCAAACCACCGGCGCCGCCAATGACATTGAGCGGGCAACGGACCTGGCCCGGAAAATGGTCACCCAGTACGGCATGAGCGACCGGTTCGGTCTCATGGCCTTGTCCACGGTCAATAACGCCTATCTGGACGGCGCCGCCATGATGAGCTGTGCCGACACCACGGCTGCGGCGGCAGATGAAGAGGTGAAAAACCTTTTGGCCACCTGCTACCAGAAGGCCAAAGACGTTTTGGCTTCCCATCGGAGCCTGTTGGATGAAATCGCCCTGTTCCTGCTGCAAAAAGAGACCATCACCGGCGACGAGCTGATGGCCTTTGTAAGTGCGGAAGCCAAGGGTCTGTCAGACGGCGCTTCTTCCGATGGCAGCACTTTGCATGATGCTTCCGACAACAGCACTTTGCAGGATGCTTCCGGCAACACCACTTTGCAGGATGCTTCTGCCGACAACTCTATAGGCGCTTCCGACAGCGGTCCACAGGTCTCCGAGTCCCAGTAAGTCTCCCTTTTCCGGCCATCTTTCGGACGGAAATCAGGATTCTGACGACAAAGGAACACAACTGACTGACCGGTAACCTTCTGAATCGTCACTACCCCAATTGGATTGTGTTTCTCTTTTCCCGTCCGGGTCTATTTTGTACCGGTGTATTCCGTTTTCTTCTCCACTTGGGGTTCTGTTTCCCCCAGTATCTGCCCATGCTGTCTGGTTTTGCCGCGTACACCCTGCTTTGTTCGTATCCATGCCTCCGCAGTCAACAAGCGGAGGCATGACTTTGCCTTTTGCCCCATACAGGAGGTTTTCCATGGAGAATGTAGAAACGTTAACCACTGACATTGCCGAAGAGATTTCCACCCAGGCAGGTACTTTCCAGTTGGCCTGGGAAAAGCTCCAGAATGCGCTGCCCTTTTCCAAATTGCTTTCTGCCGCAATTCTTTTGATTGTATGCCTTTTGGTGATGAAGGTCCTGCTCAAAGCTGCCGGCCGGATTCTGGATCACTCCCGGCTGGAAAAAAGCCTGCACAGTTTTCTGCGCTCCACCCTGAAAGCGCTGTTGCTGTTTATTACCCTGATGATCGTGGCTGGTGCTCTGGGGATCAACACTTCCTCTTTGCTGGCCGTTCTCAGTGTGGCAGGTCTTGCCATCTCCCTTTCCATTCAGAATTCCCTCTCCAATCTGGCTGGTGGCGTGATGATTCTCACTGCCAAGCCCTTTAAAGTAGACGACTACATCAAAGCCGGCGGTGTGGAGGGAACCGTCCGGGAAATCGGCATTATCTATACCAAGCTGGCCACGATCGACAACTGTATTGTCCATGTGCCCAACAGTTCTATCACCAGTTCCAGCATTGTCAATTACTCTGCGGAACCAAGCCGCAGAATGGACATGGAGTTTTCCGCCTCCTATGACTGCCCCATACCGGACGTAAAAGCCGCCCTGGCTGAGGCCGTCGATCTGCCTCAGATCGACAAAACCAACCCGCCGCAAATCTATGTAAAAGCCTACGGAGAAAGCGCCATCACCTATCTGGTCCGTGCCTGGGCTGCCACCCCGGAGTACTGGGATGTGTACTATACCATTATGGAAGCGGTAAAAGCCAGCTTTGACCGCCACGGTATTGAGATGACGTATCCCCACCTCAACGTACATATTTGCCAGACGGAAAGCCCCGTTTCCTTCCAGACTTCCAGTGGGCCGGATGGTTCCTGCCGTTTCCCGTCTTCCCCCGCTTCCGAATGAGGCATCCCCTTTGTCCACACTCCGTGATACGTTTCAGGTCCCCGCCTTCTTTGGGAAGCGTGGGGACCTTTCCTTTTTGCCTCTTGGCAACGCATACAAGAATCCTGGCGAATTTTGTGGGAAATGACAGGTATTTCATGGACGGGACACATTGACTTTCGGCGGGAATAACGCTAAAATATTACCGAATGAGTATAGGGATTTTTATGCTTATTTTTGGAAATTTTCAATGTAAAAATTTCCTACTATTTCGCCCTCTCATCGGGCAAACATCACTGGAGCTCAGGTCTGATATTTGGCCAATCTGCCCCATCGATCACCCCTGCATGGAAAACTATATTATAGGAGGACATTACATTGAAGGAATGGGATCGCTTAATCACAGTAGAACAGATGGAGGAAGCGACCGCCGCTTTGCTGGAAACCGGCAAAAAGGTCGGCGCGGATTCTTGGCAGCAACGGGTCAAGAATCAGACACCCCACTGCGGATTTGGAGAAGCGGGCACCTGCTGCCGGATTTGTTCCATGGGCCCCTGCCGCATCACCCCCAAGGCCCCGCGGGGAATCTGCGGCTGTGATGTACACGGAATCGTTGCCCGGAACTATCTGCGCTTTACTGCCGGCGGCGCCGCAACCCACTCTGACCACGGCCGTAGTATCGCCCATACTTTGTATCTGGCAAAAGAGGGCGGCAACTACCAGGTCAAGGACCCGGAAAAACTGAAGAGAATTGCCCATGAATGGGGCGTAGAAACAGAAGGAAAAGACATCTATGATCTGGCCCACGAAATTGCGGAAATGGGCCTGATGGAATACGGCAAGCCCTTCGGAACCCAGCGGTATCTGAAGCGGGCTCCCCAGCACGCCCAGGATCTGTGGAAGGCCGCAGACATCGAACCCCGTGCTATCGACCGGGAAGTCTCTCAGTCCTTACATATGACCCATATGGGCTGCTCGTCTCTGCCGGAAGCCCTCATTCGCCAGTCTCTGCGCGCCGGCCTGTCCGACGGTTGGGGCGGTTCCATGATGGGCACCGAATTCTCCGACATCCTCTTCGGTACTCCCAAGCCTGTTGACACCACCGCCAATATCGGCGTTATGGAAAAAGACATGGTCAACATCATTGTCCACGGCCATGATCCTTCCCTTTCGGAAATGATTGTATATTATGCCAACGATCCGGAAATGATTGCTTTGGCAAAAGAACAGGGCGCGAAGGGCATCAACATTGCCGGTGTGTGCTGCACCGCCAACGAAGTAGCTATGCGTCACGGTATCCCCATGGCCGGTAACTTCCTGCAACAGGAAAACGTGGTTCTCACCGGCGCCTGCGAAGCCATTGTGGTCGACGTACAGTGTATCTTCCCGGCCCTTGGCCCTCTGTCCAAGTGCTTCCACACCAAGTTCATCACCACCAGCCCCATTGCCCGGATGCCTGACTCCGATTTCATCGAATTCCACGAAGAAAACGCCGGAGAAAATGCCAAGGCAATCGTGAAGATGGCTATCGAAAACTTTAAAAACCGGAATCAGGACCTGGTGAACATTCCCCAGCTGAAGACCAAAGCCCGGGTTGGCTATTCCGTAGAAGCCATCAAAAAGTGCCTGGACGGCGTCACCAACAGCCATGTGGATGAGCTGGGCACCCTGAAGCCTCTGGCCGATGTGGTCAAGGCCGGCGTTATCCGTGGTGCCGTGGCCATGGTCGGTTGTAACAACCCCAAGGTCCGTCCCGACACTGCTCACATTGAGCTGATGAAAAAACTTTTGCAAAACGATATTATCGTCATTGTCTCCGGCTGCTCCGCCCAGGCTGCTGCCAAGGCCGGCCTTATGGACCCGGACGCCAAGGAATACTGCGGCGAAGGCCTGAAGCGTGTGTGCGAACTGGTAGGCATTCCTCCTGTTCTGCATATGGGCTCCTGCGTGGATATTTCCCGTATGATGGTTCTGGCTGCCGACCTGGCTAAGGACTGGGGCATCAATATCTCTCAGATTCCGCTTTGCGGCTGCGCGCCGGAGTGGATGTCCGAGAAGGCCGTCTCCATCGGCAACTACGTCGTCGCTACCGGTATCGATACCTTCCTGGGCGTAGACCCCTACACCAAGGGCTCCGAGGAAGTCACCCAGCTGCTCCAGGGCGAGCACGGAATCAAAGACTGGGTAGAAGCCAACTACACGGTAGAGCTGGACATTGAAAAGTTGGGCGACCGGATGATTGAAACCATTGAAGCCAAGCGGAAAGCTCTGGGTATCTAATTTTATCTTACGTAAAAGAGGTCACTTTGGATGAAAGTTGCGATTACTGGAAAAGGCGGCGTAGGAAAAACCACACTGGCCGCTACATTGGCCCGTTTGTACGCCGATGAGGGCCGCGCCGTTCTGGCGGCCGATGTGGACCCGGATGCCAATCTGGGTCTGGCCCTGGGGCTGACGGAAGAAGAAGTCAACGCCATTGTGCCAGTCTCCAAAATGAAAACCCTGGCAAAAGAGCGGACGGCTGCCAATGCCAGCAATACCTTCTATAAGCTCAATCCCAAAGTCTCGGATCTGCCGGAAAAGCTGTCCAAAGACATCAACGGCGTCAAACTCCTGGTTATGGGTACTGTGGACACCGGCGGCACCGGCTGCGTGTGTCCGGAGCATGTGCTCCTGAAAGCCATTTTGTCCAGCCTGGTGTTCCAGAAGGATGATGTGGTCATTATGGACATGGAAGCCGGTCTGGAGCACCTGGGCCGGGGTACCGCCAGCTGTATGGACCAGTTTATTGTGGTCATTGAGCCGGGTGCTCGCTCCATTCAGACGTATGAACGGATTAAACAGCTGGCCAAGGACATTGGCATCACCCAGGTCCGGGTGGTGGCCAACAAGATTCGTGACGAAAGTGACCGGGAGTTTATCCGTAGCCGGATTCCCCCGGAAGACCTTCTGGGATTCGTCAGCTATAACCCCCAAGTCATCGACGCTGACCGCCGTGGCCTCTCCCCTTATGATTGCAGCCCTGTGGCTTTGGAAGAAATCAAAGCCATCAAGGCCAAAATCGATGCGCATGAGTAATTACTGAAAGGAATGAATACATAAATGGGTTTATTTGACAGAGTATTCCGTGGCTCTGACGAAATGTATGCAAAAGCAGAGCTGGAGATTTCCAAGGCCGTTGCTGAGCTGGGCGCCGACGCTCCCGTTGTCATGCCCGGCACTGCCTACTTCCTGGCCTGTATCTACGCCTATCTGGGCAAAAAGGTCACCACCCTGGGCGAATTGCAGGCTGCCCTGGCCGACGTCAAGGCCATGATGACCCGGGAATATAAGACCAAAGACATTTTCTCCTCCGGCGTGGGCACCGCCATTGCCGCTGAGATGATCGAGGCCTGCAAATATGCCAGAAGCGAAACCCCCTATGAAGGCACCATTTACCACGGCCACTTCACCGACGCAGAAGTCCGTGAACTGGGCGTTCCCCTGGTTACCCGGGATATTCCCGGCTTCGTAGTCATGATCGGCGCCGCTCCCTCCGACGAAGAGGCTGTGGAGACCATCAAGGGCTATCAGAGCCGCGGTATCTTCGTCTTCCTCATCGGCGGCTGCATCGAGCAGGCGCAGCGGATGAACGTGTCCATGGGCTTCCCGGTCCGTGTGGTTCCGGTCGGCGAAGACATCTGGGCCGTCGGCCATGTTATCTCCCTGGTTGTCCGGGCCACCTTCATCTTCGGCGCTACCGAGCCCGGCGACTATGACGCCTTTATGCGCTACTCCTTTGACCGTATCTTTGCCTTCGTCAACGCCTATGCCCCTGTCAACGACATTACCGTTGCCTGCGGCGCCGG
>CALXCQ010000119.1 GCA_944386835.1 uncultured Oscillospiraceae bacterium
ACAACAAAAAAGCCAAAGCAAAGTTTCCTTTGCTTTGGCTTTTGGCAGGGGATGAGGGATTCGAACCCCCGCAAACGGAGTCAGAGTCCGGTGTGCTACCGTTACACAAATCCCCTGTGCCGAAACGCAAGTATTATTATACTGAAGAAATGACAATTGTCAAGGAATTTTTTTATACAGTCTCTCAGGATTGCAGAATGGAGGCTTTTTTGTTATGGTAGGAAAAAAGAAAAAGTGAGAAAGAGTGAGCGATCATGGCAGAATATGAGGAAATGGTACCCGGAATTTTTTTGAATCGGCCCAATCGATTTATTGCCTATGTGAAAATCGCAGGGGAAGAAAAGATATGCCACGTAAAAAATACCGGGCGCTGTCGGGAACTTCTGGTGCCAGGTACAACTGTCTGGTGCCAACATCATCCTAGCAGTGCAAACCGGAAAACGGAATACTCTCTGATTGCGGTCAAAAAAGGGGAGCGCCTTATCAACATGGATTCACAGATTCCCAATCAGGTAGCGTTGGAATGGCTGCAGGCAGGAGGTTTGGGAGCGGTTCCACAAATCATTCGCCGAGAAGTAAAGTTTGACAATTCCCGGTTTGATCTCTACTTCGAAATGGCGGGAAAAAAGGCTTTTATGGAGGTAAAAGGGGTAACTCTGGAAGAAGATAACCTGGCTAAATTTCCTGACGCGCCCACGGCCCGAGGAAACAAGCATCTTCTGGAACTCCAAAAAGCGGTAAGGCAAGGATATGAAGGGTATATTTTATTTGTGATTCAGATGGCTGGCGTTTTACAATTTTCCCCTAATTGGCAGACAGACCCTGCCTTTTCCCGTCAACTTTGTCAGGCAGCACAGGCTGGGGTACAGATTTTGGCCAGAGAATGCCACGTAACTCCAACCTCTATTCAACTATCGGATCCTGTGCCGATACAGCTGGAACCGATTTCCAATGTTATTTGAGAAGTGCTTGATGAAGGGCATTGGAGATTCTGGCAAAATCGGCAATATCCAGAGTCTCTCCACGCAAATTGGAGGGGAAGCCACATTGGGCCAGAATGGTAGCAAATTGCCCTTTGGAAAGTTCAGGAAAGCCAGCGCTCAGACCATTTAGTAGGGTTTTTCGGCGCTGGGCAAAAGAAGCCTTTACAACTCGGAAAAAAAGTGACTCATCTAAAATCTCGCAGGGAGGTTCATCACGGGTTTGCAGTTGCAGCACTGCCGATGTTACTTTGGGCTGTGGGAGAAAACAGCTGGCTGGTACGTCAAATAAGAGTTTTGGAACGGCATAGTAGTTGCAAAAGACTGTAAAAGCACTGTAATCGGAGCTGGCAGCCGGAGCACAGATCCGCTGGGCTACTTCTTTTTGGACCATTACTGTCACGGAAGAGAAGCAACGACTTTCCAATAAAGCAGCTAAAATGGGCGTGGTGATATAGTATGGCAAATTAGCACAGGCCATTGGGCGCAGCCCTGTGAATTGTTGGGCCACTGTTTGGGGGATATCCAATTTCAGAATATCTCCAAAAATAAGTTCTAGGTTTTCATATTCGGCCATGGTTTCTGCCAGAATCGGCTTTAAAGATGTATCCAGCTCTACCGCAACTACCTTTTTTGCATGTCTGCACAACTGATCGGTCAAAGGGCCAATACCAGGGCCTACTTCCAAAACTCCACAGGTTTTGTCAATGTTGGAAGCCGAAACAATTTTTTCCGGAACCCAACTTTGCACTAAGAAATTTTGCCCTTTTGATTTGGAAAAATGGAAACCATGGCGGGCTAAAAGGGAGCGAATTACCGATTGATCACACAAATTCATGAAAAAACCGCCTTTCGCCTGTTATTGTACCAGACGAAAGGCGGTTTGACAACTCGATACTGCTACTCCAAAATATAGACAGTAACAGGACGGTAGCCAAAGTTAATGCACTCGTTATAGGTATCAAAATAGAGATCTACCCGATTGCCTTTGATAAGACCACCGGTATCTTCTGCAACACAGTAGCCGTAAACGCAGTAACCGTCATCTGCTACAATGTACATTTCCGTACCCAGTGGGATGAAATTGGGATCAACTGCAATTGCACCCACACGAGCGACGGTTCCGGAATAGGTATAGCCAGTATAACCTTCACAAGTATAGGCTGTAGCATTACAGCTAAGAGCTTTGGTATAAGAGAGCGTAGTGCCGGATGCAGTTGTAATAACGCCGCCTTCTTCAGAGGGGGGAATGGTTGCGGCCTCAGGGGTAGTGGACTGCTTGCTTTCAGAGGAGGTGGCAGGTGCGGAGAGAGTGGTAGTAGAGTTGGAAGACGAACCAGTACCAGCAACAACAACTGGTTCAATTCCACGGCCTTCTTGTTCTTTTACCGAGCGGTCTACACCGTAAAGGGTAATGGCGTTGACAGCTGGAGTGATGATCTGGGTATCCAGAATAGAACGCCCTACTTCCTCGCCGTTTTCATAAATAATTTTGGCATTTACCTGCATAAGGCCATCGGAACCGGCTACCAACGTCTGCTGCTCGCCATTGCTTAGAGCAGAGCTTTCAAACTGCATAGTCTCATAAGGAATACTTTTTTCGTATTCCACAGTTTCGTACCGGACCCGTGTGATGGTAACCTCCATGCCATCATAGACTTCTGTCTCCAGTGTGTGAGAAATTCTGTCATTTTTGTCCAATGAAATTTGGAGAGTTTCCAAAATGTTTGCAACGGTTCCACCATAGGAACCAATTACCGAGAGCTGTCCCCCATCGTTGACGGAGACCATCTTGACTCGGTTGATAATAATTTCTGAAACACCGTCCGTTTCCTGCGTAGTATAGGTATCTGATTCTCCAAGATCCAATCCAGCTTCGGAAATAATTTCGCGCATGTCCGTGGAGCTGGTTGTGTGGACAATGACATTTGGCCCATCGGTAATGACATAAGTATTTTGGGCAAATGCAGGCAGGGCAAAAATTGTAACTAGAATTGCGGCCATCATTAGAACAGCGGTGATACGGCGGCGTAAAGCCGGTTTGGTTGTTCCAGAGACCAAAGCTGCCTTAATTGTATGCATCAGAATACCTCCTTTCACAAAATATTTACGGTAAATCATCTTTACCAAGGGTTACAAATGATTACATGTTGTAATCATATTGCTGGTGATTCTACATTATAACTATTTTCTTCAAAATGTCAAGTTTTCGTGATAAAATGGCAATAAAAGACAACTTTTGATTCAATTATGTCAACGTAAATATTTCAAAATGAAAACAAGATAGCCGATTCTCAGCGAAAAATAGATACTATATATGGGGAAAAGATTACAAAATAGTTAACATAATATAAAAATATAAAATTATTTGACAGAGCTGGAGTTTCGTGCTATATTATCCTTGGAAAAATGGCAGTGAAAAAGACCGAGCTTTTATACGCGGCCCAGAGAGGGATCTCAGTTGCTGTAAGAGGTTCTGCAAATGCGGTAAAAGCTTGACCACTTTGGAGCAGCCCTGCGACATAAGCGGGGACGGGGTTCGCCCGTTACAGCGATCAAGGAGCGGCAGAGATTCTGCAAGCAGGGTGGAACCGTGGAATACGTATGTGTATCCCACCCCTGATTTTATATCAGGGGTGGGATTTTGTATTATCTGCCCCAAAAAGGAGGAGCTAATAAATGGCAGAAGAAAATTTATATTCATTTGAAAACGAAGAGTATCGAAAAACTTATTGGCATACTTGTTCCCATGTAATGGCTCAGGCTATCAAGCGCTTGTACCCGGATGCCAAGCTGGCAATCGGCCCGGCCATTGACAATGGCTTTTATTATGACATCGACTGCGAGACGGTATTTACGCCAGAGGTATTGGAAGCCATTGAGGCAGAGATGCGGAAAATCTGCAAAGAAAAATTAAAGCTGGAACGTTTTGAATTACCCCGGCAAGAAGCCATTGCCTTTATGGAGGAAAAGCAAGAGCCGTATAAGGTAGAGCTGATTCAGGACTTACCGGAAGATGCTGTGATCTCGTTCTACCGGCAAGGGGAGTTTACAGATTTGTGTGCAGGGCCGCACCTGGATTCTACCGGCCGGATTAAGGGCAACGCTGTGAAATTGACGCAGAGCTGTGGAGCATATTGGCGGGGAGACTCCAATCGCAAAATGTTGCAAAGAATCTATGGCGTAGCGTATCCCAATAAAGAGGAGCTGCAGCAGTACCTTGAGAGAATCGAGGAGGCAAAGCGCCGTGATCACAGAAAACTGGGAAAAGAACTGGATTTGTTCATGCTGTGTGATGAAGGTCCGGGCTTCCCGTTCTTCCTGCCCAAGGGTATGATTATTCGGAATGAGCTGGAGAGCTACTGGCGGCAGTTGCACCGGAAATGTGGATATCAGGAAGTGCGGACACCGCTGATCCTGAATGAAGAACTGTGGCACAGAAGCGGGCACTGGGATCACTATAAAGAAAATATGTACTTCACCAAGATTGACGATGGAGATTATGCAATTAAGCCCATGAACTGCCCAGGAGGCATGTTGGTTTATAAGCGTCACCCTTGGTCCTATAAAGATTTGCCTATGCGGGTAGGCGAGTTGGGAATTGTACACCGGCATGAGCTGTCTGGTGCGTTGCATGGGTTGATGCGAGTTCGTTGCTTTACCCAAGACGATGCCCATATTTTCATGACAGAAGATCAGATGTTTGATGAAATCTCCGCAGTAATCCAGAAAATTGACAGTGTTTATAGTTTATTCGGATTTAAATATCATATAGAATTGTCTACTTGCCCGGAAGATTTTATTGGTTCTCAAGAGATGCGGGAGTATTCGGAAAATGTTTTGAAGGGTGTTTTGGAAAAGAGCGGACGGGAATATGTGATCAATCCCGGTGATGGTGCGTTCTACGGACCGAAAATAGATTTTCACCTGGAAGATGCCATTGGCAGGACATGGCAATGCGGAACCATCCAGTTGGATTTCCAAATGCCGGAGCGCTTTGAGTTGGAATACACCGGAGCAGATGGACAGAAACACCGTCCTATCATGATTCATACGGTTGCCTTTGGTTCCATTGAACGATTCATCGGAATTCTGACCGAGCACTATGCTGGTGCTTTCCCACTTTGGCTGGCTCCTGTTCAGGTAAAGGTCATTCCTATCACTGATCGCACCAGTGAAAAGGCTCAGGAGATTGCACAGAAACTGGAAGATGTCGGTGTACGGGCAGAGACAGATCTGCGCAGTGAAAAATTGGGATATAAGATTCGGGAAGCACAGAATCAAAAGATACCCTATATGCTGGTAATTGGCGATAAGGAAGCGGAAAACGGGACCGTTTCCGTGCGGACGAGAAAAGGCGGAGACGAAGGCACAATGGAACTACAGGACTTTATCCATCGGGTGCAATCTGAAATTGCGGAGAAATCCGCCAAGGTATAGAAAGCAGAACAGGGGTATTTGGCGAAAGAAGTTTTGGCTTTCAATCAGTTCAGGGTCTGTGCGGGATGCTTAGCATCCCGCACAGACCCTGATATCATTTTGAGAGAAATGGGCTGCACTGGTGCAGCGGGAGAGTTAGGTACTATTTTTTTCGCCGTATTATCACAAAGACGCCGCCGGCCAGAAGACAGAGCAAAAGCAGCCCTATGAGGATGGCGCCATAGGGCGGATGTGCAGTAGGCATGGGGACAGGGGTAACACTCTGATCTTCCGCCCCTGCAGCGGAGGAAGGGGCGCCGCTTGCGCCGTCTTTTTCTACCGCTGCGGTATCTGTGTCAACGGCTTCACCAGGTTCCACTACCACGGCAGCCCCATAGGATGACTGGAATTCTTCTTTCAAAGTATCCAGATTTTCCGGACGCACGGTTACGACTACCCGGGACTCTTTCCCACTGGGACCAAATCCACCGTCACTTCCCCAGCCGACCCCACAGCCAACTATGGTGCCGTCACCTTGGAGCATATACTCCTGCACAATTTCGTCCTGGATTTCCAGCAGCCGATTATAGGAGTAGCTTCCGGATTCCACGGTGAGAGAATCGTCCCTTTCCAGCTGGCTGCGCAGTTGATCTTCCAGAGTACCGTCCGTATCGCCTACCAGCTGAACGGTCAGGTTGTCATAAGAACCGTCAGTACTGTATACACCGGCTACATAGTCTGGGTATCCATTTTGCTCCCAACTCTCATAGAGTGCGTAGATATCAGAATAGACGGCAAAAACTGAGATGGAACAGACAAAGGAAACGATGATGCACAAGAAAGCGATCTGCGTCTTTTTCATAGGTGCCCTCCTTACATGGCGGTATACTCTTTCTAAGAAAACAGACGAAAGAAAACGGGAAAAAGTTCTCAAAAAGGCCACTGGGGAGAACGTTCTCAGTGGCCCAAAGAGATTCCTATACATTAAATAAAAAGTTTACGATATCTCCGTCTTTCATCACATAGTCTTTGCCTTCGCTGCGAACCAGGCCTTTGGCTTTGGCGTTGGCCATAGATCCACAGGCTTTCAAGTCTTCGAAGGCGACGACCTCGGCTCGGATAAAACCCCGCTCAAAATCCGTATGGATCTTTCCGGCAGCTTGAGGTGCTCTGGTCCCTTGCTTAATAGTCCAGGCACGGCATTCGTCACTGCCGGCTGTCAGGAAGGAAATAAGACCTAACAAAGCATAACTGCAGGTAATCAGACGATCCAAACCGGAATGGGAAATTCCCATTTCTTCCAAAAACAGCGCCTTCTCTTCCGGGTCGTCCAATTCCGCAATGTCTGCCTCTAATTTGGCACAGATGGGCAGCACCTGGCTGCCTTCGGCATCGGCCAGCCGCTTCACAGCTTGAAAATATTGACTGCTTTCCGGATTGGCAACTTCACCTTCTGAGAGATTGGCAGCATAGATCACTTTCTTTAGTGTCAACAGGTCAGAGGTGGCAATCAGCGCAGCGTCTTCTTCTGAGCAGGAAAAAGTGCGGGCCAGCTTACCTTCGTTTAAATGTTCCAGCAGGGCCTGAAATACTTCTGCTTCATGGAAGAACCGCTTATCGCCCTTGGCAGCTTTTGTGGCTTTGTCGATCCGGCGCTCCACCATTTCAATATCCGCCATGACCAGTTCCAGATTGATGATATCAATATCCCGCAGTGGGTTAGTGTCCCCTTCTACGTGGGTGATGTTGGTATCGTCAAAACAACGTACTACATGGACAATCGCATCAGTAGAGCGAATATTTGATAAAAATTTGTTTCCCAGGCCTTCTCCTTTGGAGGCGCCTTTCACCAGACCTGCAATGTCTACAAATTCGATAACGGCAGGTGTAAATTTTTTGGGTTCATAAAGGTCACGCAGCCATTCCAAACGGGAGTCGGGAACTGTGACTACACCCACGTTGGGATCTATAGTACAAAAGGGATAGTTTGCAGCTTCTGCACCGGCATTGGTAATGGCATTAAAGAGAGTGGATTTTCCCACATTTGGTAAACCTACGATTCCTAATTTCATATATCTCTACATCTCCTTAAAAAATGCCGTATTTACAAGGTTTTCGCGCTTTGGCGTTTTGGTGGCTACGCCATTTTTACGCCATTTGCGCATCGACTTGTATTAAGTTATATCAA
>CALXCQ010000120.1 GCA_944386835.1 uncultured Oscillospiraceae bacterium
CGGCTGCACGGTCAGCTGCCATTGCGGACCGGGGACCCTGGGGGTGCTCTTTGTGCGGCGGGAACCCTGAGGCGACGAGCCCCAACGGCAGTGGATTTCCCGGCGGCTGAATTTGCCGGCAATCGCCCTGTTGTCAGAGGGAGAAGCGGAGGAAGCAATGCCACTGTCTCTTCCCTGATTGCGGAATATGGAGTGGTTTTGTGCCTTACCGGTTCAGACACAACAGGAAATTGTTCAACGTATGAATGCACTGGCCGAAATCTTGTTGCAAAGCGGATATCCGGAGGCGGGAAGCACGTTTTCCAGGGCGGGACTTTTTCAGAAAGAAGGGGCCAATACAAAGAGGATATGCCTGCGCAAGGGAGAAGGCCGTGTGGCCTCGGTCATGAAAGCGGCGGGGCCTCAGACGAGTCCCTGGCCCATGGCCGGGAAGCGACGGGGCCTCGGATGGGCCCCTGGCCCATGGCTGGAAAACGGCGGGGCCTCAGATGAGCCCCTGGCCCATGGCCGGAAAGCGGCGGGCCCTGAGATGGGCCCCTGGCTTGTGGCCGGAAACCAGCCCGGCCTCCGGGAGGGCTTTGCGACCCGGTCACGGACCGCCGCCCGGATACGGATAGGTACATACAGGCAAAAACACCCCCGGCAGAAGGTTCCCGGGGGTGTTTCCTGTCAGGATGCCAAAGTGTATTTGCGTGCATACTGGTCAAATACCTGGTTAAAGGCCTTATCGCCATATTTGACGGCATTGAGGTATTGGTGGGTGTCAAAGCTGTTGCGGTTGACCTCGATAATGGCCACGGCGATATTGGAGCAGTGGTCGGAGACACGCTCGTAGTTGGACAGCAGGTCCGAGAGAATAAAGCCCATTTCGATGGTACAGGCGCCCCGCTGCAACCGTTCAATGTGCCGGTTTTTGATTTCGGCAATCAGCTGATCAATGACCTGCTCCAGCGGTTCTACCCGGGTGGACAGGTTGGTGTCGTTTTTCTGATAGGCATCGGTGGTGATGGTGAGGATTTCTCCGATGGCTTCGGTAAGTACGGCCAGTTCCCTGGTGGCTTCGTCGGAAAAGTGCAGGCCTTTGTCGTGCAGTTCTTTTGCAGCCCGGAGAATATTGACCGCGTGATCACCCAATCGCTCAAAATCGCCAATGGCATGGAGCATTTTGGAAATTTTCTTGGTATCGTCCGCTGACAGCGCCTTGGAAGACAGACGGACCAGATAGGTGCTCAGCCTGTCTTCATACAGGTCCAGGGTGTCTTCGTTTTTCAGAATCTGGGTACCCAGAGACTGCTCATACAAGGACGTGGCCCGTATGGACTGCAAAAGGGTATCTCTGGCCACCGTTGCCATGGTGACGGAAAGATTGTTACACTCGGAGATGGCCACCGAGGGAGTAGCCAAAAGCCGTTCGTCCAGGAAGGTATCGGAAAGGGTCCCGGAGGAGGCTGTCTCCTGATCCCGGAGGACCAGGTTGGCGATTTTTTCCAACTGTTTGGTGAAGGGAAGCAGAAGGATAGTGGTGACAATATTGAAGATACTGTGAACCACGGCGATTCCCAAAGTGCCGATCGGCTGGTCAATAAAAGCCAGAGGCATCAAAGCGTTGACACAATAGAAGACGGTGAGGCAGACTACCGTACCGATCAGGTTAAAGGAGATATGGACAATGGCCACCTTCTTGGCGTTTTTGCTGACGCCAATACTGGAGATAAGGGCAGTGGCGCAGGTACCGATGTTCTGGCCCATAATAATGGGGATCGCCATACCGTAGGTAATGCTGCCGGTCAGCGCCAGAGCCTGCAAAATACCCACGGAAGCGGCGGAACTCTGGATAATACCCGTGAAGACCGCGCCGACCAGCACGCCCAGAAGGGGATTGCGGAAGGCCACCAGCAGGTGAGAGAACTGGGGCATATCGGCCAGAGGGCTGACGGCATCGCTCATCAGGCGCATGCCGAACATCAAAACGGCAAAGCCCAGGAAGATTGTCCCGATGTCCTGCTTCCGGGTATCTTTGGACATCATAATAAAGATGATACCGACAAAGGCAAAGATCAAAGAGAAGTTTTCCGGCTTGAGCAAGTTCAGCCAGAAATTGTCGGACTCAATGCCAATCAGGGCCAGAAGCCAGGCAGTCAGCGTAGTGCCGATGTTGGACCCCATAATGACGCCAATGGTCTGCCCCAATTCCATAATGCCGGAGTTGACCAAACCTACCAGCATAACGGTCATAGCAGAGGAAGACTGAATGGCAATGGTAATACCGGCACCCAGTAAAAGACTCTTCCAGGGATTGGCGGTCATTTTTTTCAGGGAGCTTTCCAATTTGCCGCCGGCCATTTTTTCCAGCCCTGTGGACATAACATGCATACCGTACAAAAAGAATGCCAGGCCACCGGCCAGCGTGATGAGGGACAACAGATCCATAAACGCAACCCTTCCTCTACCCACTGTGGACCAAAGAACAGTCTGCCGGGTGTATACCGGTCAGAAGTCAGCTCGGCTGGGAGCTTACCGTCGGAAAGTTTGCCCGGTCAGAGGCCTGCCATACGGGAGTCACCGGAGAGAAAGCCGGTCCTACCGAAGCTTGCCGGATTGGCAGACTGTGGTTGGAAGGCTTTTCGGTCAGGAGCCTGCCATTGAGCCTCTTGGCGGGAAACTTGCCGTCAGGGAGCTTCACGGTTGCCGGCGGGCCCGATCGGAAGCAGAGCCGACGGTAGCGCCAGCGGGGTGAAATGCGATCCCTGTTCTTCCCCACTGTGGGTATGCACAAAATAATCCATTATATAAATTATAATGGAAAGGATTTGTAAAAAGCAATACCATTGTCAGGTTAAATGTATGTTAAATCTATGTAAAATATCACAAGAAAAGACCGGAATCCTTTGCGCGTACAGGGTTTGCGCAGGATATTCCGGAACAGACGATGCCAGGCTGGATTTAACATAAGAAAAAATTCAGAACCAACTGGGAAAAGATAGGGTAAAACGGAGAAAT
>CALXCQ010000121.1 GCA_944386835.1 uncultured Oscillospiraceae bacterium
ATCTGCCGGACGGCGGCCTGGCAAAGGTCTACGACCTGGAGGGAAGAACCGGTTCCCCCGGCTATGTGGATAACCATGTTCATCTCACCGGCGGCGGTGGAGAGGGCGGTCCGGCTACCCGGACCCCGGAAGCCCGGATTGAGGAACTGGTGTACTGTGGCGTCACGGCGGTAGTGGGACTTCTGGGCACCGACAGTGTGACGCGGAGTCTGGAGAATCTGTTGGCCAAGACCCGGGCCCTGTGTGACCAGGGACTGACGGCGTACTGCCTCACCGGCGGCTACGCATATCCGCCCGAGACATTGTGCGGCAGCGTGGAGCGGGATATTGTGCTCATTGACCGGGTTCTGGGCGTAAAGACGGCCCTTTCCGACCACCGGAGCTCTCAGATTGGCAGCCGGGAACTGATCTGGCTGGCCAGCCAGGCCCGGCGGGCCGGTATGATGGCCGGGTGCGCCGGAATCGTGACCATCCATGTGGGAGCGGGCAAAGCCATGCTGGAGCCATTATTGCAGGCGGTCCGGGACTCGGAAATTCCCGCCAGCCAGTGGCTGCCCACCCACCTGGGCAGAAGCGACCAGCTGTTTTCCCAGGGGTTGGAATTTGTAAAACTGGGCGGCACCATGGATGTGACGGCTGGGTCCACCCGGGAAGAAAATGAAGATTTGGCCCGGAAAATCCTGCGGTATCTGGACGGGGAGCCCACGGCAGACCACCTGAGCGTATCCAGCGACGCCTACGGTTCCCAGCCCCGGTTTGGCAAAAATATGGAGTATCTGGGGCTGGACTATGCTACGGGAACAGGGCTGAATGACTTGCTCCGGACCCTTTTGGCCATGGGAGTACCGCCCCAGCTGGCGCTGAAGCCCCTGACCTCCACCCCGGCACGGGTACTGGGTTTGAGACGGAAGGGGAGTCTTGCGCCGGGAATGGATGCAGACTTTGTGGTCTATGACGAAGGATGGCAGATAGAAGGGGTAGTGGCCGGCGGCCAGGTGGCCATGTGGGACAAAAAGGTTTTCCTCCGGGACCCCTTTTCCAAGGCCACCGTCTAGGATCTCCCTTTCCCGTGGGCCCTTTCGGCTTCTCTTTCCGGGGGATTCTTTCGGACCCTTTCCGGAAGCCCTGTCGGCCTTTTTCCGAAAGCCCTTTTGGCCCCTTCCCGGAAGCTCTTTCGGCCTCTCTTTCCAGGAGATTCTTTCGGCCCCTTTCCGGAAGCCCTTTCAGCCACCCTTTCCCGGGGCCTCTTTCAGCCCTTTTTCCAGGCTGCCTTTTCTGCCGGGACAGGAAAACGGCGTTCCGTGCGCAAAGGGTAATAGTCAATTCCGAAAAAGTAATAGAGGAAATTGGGAAAAATGCCTTGCAATTGCCGGCAGTTTAGAGTAAGATGAAGCCGTAATGTGGGATAATTCCATAACCGTCTGCCGGCCCGGTATTTTTTTCGGAAACGGCCGGGCGGTCTGGAAATCGAAAATGTTTTGAGTTTATTATTTGGGGGAATTTGCAATGTTTCACTATGCCAGTCGGATGACTTATATGCGGGGAACTGCGGACGCCACAAGACTGCTTTTGGAATCCATGCCCGGCCCGGGGGTGATTACCTTTGGCGGCGGCGCGCCGGCGAAGGATGCTTTGCCGGTGGAGACCATCTATGAATTGGCCAAAGAGGTACTCTCCCGGGATGCCAGAGGCGTAGAGGCGCTGCAATACGGCAAGCCCATGGGTCTTCCGGAAGTGCGGCAGGCAGCCATTGACCATTTGCTCAAGCGCCGCGGCCTGGAGGGGATCTCCCTGGATGAGGTGCTTGCAGTAGGCGGCGGTATGGAAGGCGTCTATGTAGTAGCCGGCGCGCTTCTGAATCCTGGAGACGTAGTGCTGGTGGAGACGCCCACTTTTGTCCAGTCTCTGGAGACCTTTGAGCTGTTTGAGGCCCAGTGTATCGGCTGTCCCTGCGAGGACGACGGCATTGACCTGAACGCCCTGGAGGACAATATCAAAAAGTATCATCCCAAACTGATTTACATTATCCCCACCTTCCAGAATCCCTCCGGCAGGACTACTTCTCTGGAAAAGCGGAAAGAGCTGGCACGGCTTGCCAACCAGTACGACGTGGCTTTGCTGGAAGACGATCCTTACGGCCTCCTGCGCTACAGCGGCAAGGATATTGCTCCCATTAAGGCCTTTGACAAGACCGGCAACGTAATCTATGCCAACAGCTTTTCCAAGATTTTCTCTCCCGGCAGCCGTCTGGGCTATGTCTACGGGAGCAAAGAACTGATTGACCGGCTGTACGATGTGAAAACTGCCACCAACTCCCATGTGGGCATGATCTCTCAGATTCTGTGCGCCGAGTTCTTTAACCGGGGCTATTTTGACAAGCACCTGGAGAAGATCTGCCAGGTCCACAAGGCCCACCGGGACGTGATGATGGAGTGCCTGGCCACTATGATGCCGGAAGGGACCAAGTATGTCTATCCTGACGGCGGCCTGTTCTCCTGGGTCGAGTTGCCAGGCGATGTGGACACCTCCAGCTGGGTGGCAGAGGCTGCGGAAAAGAAAGTGGCCTATATCCCCGGCGAGCGGTTCTTCCCCAAGGGCCAGCCGGTCCAGAAGAACTGCATCCGCCTGAGTTTCGGCAGCCCCTCCGTAGAGGAAATTACCATCGGCATGGAGCGGCTGAGCCAGGTGATCAAGTCCCATTATTAAGGGAACCATGGGATTCACCCATAGAAGCGGGGCGGCCTTTTGGCCGCCCCGATTTTGGTTGGATGGCATCCAGGCAGAAAACCGGCAGGCCGGAATCCCGGTCTGCCGGTTTTGGAAAGTTACAGGGATAAAAGATCGGTACAGTTGTCGCTCATCTGTTTCAGAAGGGCAGCGGCCTCTTTCCACTGTGCCGTATCCATGTTCTGGGAGAGCTGGTCGCTGAATTGTTGGTACACATCGTAGATGATGTCCACCATGGCCTCTGCCTGGTCCGTGTTAAACAGAGCGTACTGCCGCCGGTTATCGGTGACAACGGCACGGCGAATGTGGCCCATATCTTCCAACTTCCGGGCTTCCCGGGCTACCGTAGTCTTATCCAGCGTATAAAAGTCGGCAATTTCATCCTGACAGGCTCCGGGATGGAAGTGGAGATAAGTTAAGATGACATGCATGGTTCCGCACAGATGGTAAGGAGCCAGCTTTTTTTTCAGAAACCGAATGCGAATCCGGTTGATTCGCATAATACTGTGGAGCAGCTCGTTAAGCCGGGGCATAGCGCATCTCCTCCACGTCTGCGGCAGGCTGGCTTTCCAGGTTCATCTGAGCCAGCTTTTCCCGAATTTCCCGGGTGACCTTAATGGCCAGAGGAATGCCGATAGCCAGAGACAGAAGGTCTGCCGCGGCCTGAACAGAGGCAATTCCCACTTCCCCGAACAAAGCGGGGAGCAAAAATACCAAAGGCAGGAAACAAGAACCCTGCCGGGCAGTGGCCAAAGCCAGAGCTCCGCCGCCCTTACCAAGTCCGGCATAGAGCATGTTGACCACAGCGACCCAGCCGTGAATGGGCAGAACCAGACACTGCAGGCGAATACAAAGAGAGCCAATATCCAGCATTTTTTGATCCGCCTTGGTAAACAGCTGGATGGCCTGATCGGAGAAGATGCCGAAGCTGATGCCGATAATGGCAGAGATCACTATGGCAGTTTTGGCGCTGAAACGGTAACTTGCCCGCACCCGGTCATACCGCTGGGCGCCCCAGTTGTAACCGGCTACCGGCTGGAAGCCCTGACAGAAGCCCATAATGACGGAGAAGGGGAACATCATGACCTTGGTGGTGACCGAGACGGCAGCCAGTACCGAGTCGGAGAAGCCGCCGGCAACGTTGTTGATCAGAATGCTGGAAAGCACGCTCATACCGGTCCGGAACAAAGAAGAAGAACCGACGGTGCACACCTGCTTAATGGTGTCCCAGGTATATTTGACGCGCCGCAGGGAAATCCGCAGGAGACTGCGCCGGGACACATAGGGGAATACCAGAATGAGGAAGGTGACCAGTTTGGAAATGGCGGTTGCGATGGAGGCACCGGCCACGCCCAGGTCAAAGGTAAAGATGAAAATAGGGTCCAGGAACACGTTGAGAATTCCGCCGCTGGCCATACCGACCATAGACAGCGTGGCGCTGCCTTCGGCCCGGAGGCACTGGTTCATGACAAAGTTGGCAGCCATGAAGGGAGCGGCGAAGAGGACATAGCTGGCATAGTCAATGGCATATTGCTCTACTGTGGGAGTGGCGCCCAGCACCCGGACCAGAGGCTCAATGAAGATAAGGCCCAGGATCATGACGATAACGCCGAAGCCGAAGGCGGTAAAAAAGGCGGTGGACAGGACGCTGTGGGCCTTTTCCTCTTCTCTGGCGCCCAAAAGGCGGGCTATGTAGCTGTTAGAGCCCACTGCCAGGAAGGAGCCGGCCATCATAATGATCTGATCCAGGGAATAGTTGACGCCGACGGCGGCGGAGGCTGCCGTACCCAGGGAACTTACAAAGTAAGTATCCGCCATGTTGTAGATGGAGTTAATTAAAAAGGCAACTATGGTGGGAAGGGCCATTTTAGGAATCAGCTTCTGGACGGGGGTGTCCAGCATCATGGTCTTACGGCGCAAGTGCCGCTGCTCTGCATCTGGGGTCACAAAACCGTCTCCTTTTTCTCTCAACTGTTGCATTTACAATAGTTGCATATGCAACTGTTTTTACTATATCGGATTTTGGGAAGAAAGTCAAGGGGCCAGAACCTGGAAGCAGGCTGGGAAAAGAAAACAGGCAGAGGGCAGGAGAAAGGTCGGCCGCAAAGGGATTCAGAGTATCTGCCTGCAAAACATCCCGCTGGGATTACGGTCAGGGCTGGGAAACGGCGAAGCAGAGCCGGGGAGGGGCAAGTCCGGAGCGTCTGCGCCTGTGGCCAGGGGGAGGAAAGAAGTGCTGCCCATAAGAGGCGATTTTACCATACACCGGAAGACAGAGGAGCGCGGAAAAGCGGGCAGATGAGAAAACGGTTTGACAGGGGAAACCAACTTGTATATAATTGTAGACAATATATGACAAGCAAAGAAGGTGGGCAATGTTAGAGCGGAACAGTCCGACGCCCTTGTATCAGCAGTTGGAGGACATTCTTCGGGTTTTCATTTCCAACGGCCAGTGGAGTCCCGATCATCCCATTCCCTCGGAAAATGAACTGAGTAAGGCCTACGGGCTCAGCCGGATGACGGTTCGCGCCGTCATTACCAATCTGGTGCGGGAGGGCCTTTTGTACCGGGTACAGGGGAAAGGGACTTTTGTGGTGCCGCCCAAAATCAGCACCCGGTCTCCGGCCTATCTGGGTATCCGGGAGCAGTTGGAAGAGCAGGGATATTCCACGGCTACCAAGTTGGTGGAGTTTTCCCGGGTGGCGCCTCCGGCCAGAATTCAGAAGATTTTGGGGTTGGAGCAGGAAGAGAAGGCGATCTATATCCGCCGGGCCCGGTATGTAGACGGGAGCCCTATCAGCATCCATACTTCCTACATCCCCGACCGGTTGTGTCCCACGATGAAGTCGGACGATTTGGAAACAGTGCAGCTGTGTAAAATTTTGGAAAGTGACTTTGGCCTCAAGCCCAGTCAGGTCCATGAAAGTCTGGAGACCTGTCCGGCCAATGACCAGCAGGCCCAGTTTCTCCATATGAAAAAGAACTATCCTCTTTTGGTTCTGGATCAGATTCTCAAAACCCGGGAAGATCAGGTGTATGAATATACCCAGATTGTCTTCCGGGGAGATAAAATGAAACTGAATTTTGACTACCATCTGCCGGAGTAGTCCTGAGATTTCCAGGGCCCTTCCGGCAGAACGTGTCTGTGGGAGAGGGCGGAGGAGCCCGGCGTGCCAAGGCCGCCGGATTCCCCGGCGTGGCGGATTCCCCCGGCGTGGCGGATTTCCACCGGTACCGCGGATTCCCGGGCGTGGCAGATTTCCATGGCACGGCGGATTTCCCCACACGCCGGCTTTCCCCAACATGCCGACAGGAAAAAACAGCCCGGGAGCCAAACTGAAGTGACCCCAAAAAGTTAGACAATATTTGA
>CALXCQ010000122.1 GCA_944386835.1 uncultured Oscillospiraceae bacterium
ATGACCGCCGAGCAGTGGGAGCATTTTGCCGGAGAAGCCTTCACCGGCTTTGACACCGACCGCACCATGCTGCGGATCTCTGCTATGAACCTGATGCTCCACTTCTTTTTTTACTCGGAAATTGATTACAGCGACAGCGTTTCCAAGCAGAACCAGATCAGTGACCGGTTCACCATCTGCCTGGCGAATCCTCCCTTCAAGGGGACTGTGGACGCGGAGAGCATCCACGACAACCTGAAGGCCGTGACCAACACCAAAAAGACCGAGCTGCTGTTCTTGGCGCTGTTTTTGCGGATGCTGAAAAAGGGCGGGCGCTGCGCTTGCATTGTGCCGGACGGCGTACTGTTCGGCTCTTCCAAGGCACACAAGGCCATCCGCAAGGAGCTGGTGGAGAACCATCAGCTGCGGGCGGTGATTTCCATGCCCTCCGGCGTGTTCAAGCCCTATGCGGGCGTGTCCACGGCGGTGCTGGTGTTCACCAAGACCGGTGCGGGCGGCACCGAAAACGTCTGGTTCTATGACATGAAGGCCGACGGTTTTTCTCTGGATGACAAGCGCAGCGAGGTTGCGGAGAACGACATCCCCGACATCATCCAGCGGTTCCACCATCTGGACAAGGAAACCGACCGCCAGCGCACCGAGCAGAGTTTCTTTGTGCCGAAACAGGAAATCGCGGACAATGACTATGACCTGTCCATCAACAAATACAAAAGGGTGGAGTATGTGCCGGTGGAGTACCCCTCGACTACGGAACTGATGGCCGACCTGCACGAGCTGGAAATGGAGATCACCGCAGGACTGGCGGAATTGGAGGGGATGCTGTGATGGCGAAGTTGGGGGATGTTTGCAAAAAGGAAACTTCCAATATTGCACAAAAAGATTTAGAGGGACGTAGAGGTAACTTCCCTATTTATGGAGCAAGTGGCTTTATTGCCAATGTTGATTTTTACCAACAAGAATCCCCTTATATCGCAGTCGTAAAAGATGGTGCAGGAATTGGGCGTGTTATGAAGCTACCTGCAAAATCATCTGTGATCGGAACCATGCAGTACATTATTCCAAACGATGCGGTAGACATTAGCTATTTGGCTTATGCAATGGAACACATGAATCTCTCCAAGTATTTTACTGGGGCAACTATTCCGCATATCTATTTTACAGACTATCAAAAAGAAGAACTTCCACTCCCTCCTCTTGACGAACAGCGCAAAATTGCGGCGGTGATGGATAAAGTCAGCGACCTGATTGCCAAACGCCGCCAGCAGCTGGACAAGCTGGATGAGATGGTCAAGTCAAGGTTCGTGGAGATGTTTGGGGACCCGGTGAGCAATTCGCTAGATTTATCTTTGCTTTCTGTGTCACAATTAGGAGAGTTTGGTAGAGGTGTATCAAAACATAGACCACGCAATGCCCCAGAGCTGTTAGGAGGTAAATATCCACTCATTCAAACCGGAGAAGTGGCGAATTCCAAATTGTATATTTCCTCATATGAAAATACATATTCGGAATTAGGATTCAAGCAAAGCAAAATGTGGAAATCAGGAACGCTTTGTATAACCATAGCGGCAAATATTGCAAAAACTGCTATCTTAACTTTTGATGCCTGTTTTCCGGACAGTGTAGTCGGATTTACTGCAAACGAAAAAACTAATAACATTTTTATTCATTACTGGTTTGGGTTCTTTCAACAAATATTAGAAGCACAGGCTCCAGAATCTGCACAAAAGAATATCAATCTTAAAATTTTGAACGAATTAAAAGTAATTGTCCCATCAATAGAATTGCAAAATCAATTTGCCGCATTTGTGAAGCAAACAGAAAAAACAAAAGCCACCATCGGTGAAAGCCTTGAAAAGCTGGAAACGCTGAAAAAGGCACTGATGCAAGAAT
Source organism: uncultured Oscillospiraceae bacterium (assembly GCA_944386835.1). Taxonomy (GTDB): domain Bacteria; phylum Bacillota; class Clostridia; order Oscillospirales; family Oscillospiraceae; genus CALXCQ01. The sequence goes on from CALXCQ010000122.1 coordinate 1,891, forward strand.
ACTTTGGATGAGGTGTTGATTTGTGGAATTAGAATCGCAAGAGAATACTAAAAAAAAGTTAATTGAAAATGGGGCCGATTATGTAGGCTCTGTTGCAAGTGCAGGTGTTGGTGCGGCAATCGGCGGAACTCTCGCAGGGCTACCAGGTGCTGTTTTGGGGAGCTTGGCAGGAACGGCCGTGGAAAAAGCAATTCAAGCTATTGGTGCTGAAATCAGTAGCCGTGCGCTTTCGCAGTCAGAGACAAGAAAAGTTGAGACGGTTTATACACTTGCTAAAGAATTTATTGCAGAGAATCTAAATAACAATAAAAAGCTGCGTGAAGATGATTTTTTTGATGAAAAAATCAACGGGCGGTCTTCAGCCGAAGAAATTTTAGAAGGAACGCTACTGGTGGCACAACGTGAGTATGAAGAACGCAAATTAAAATACCTGGCCAAACTTTATGCCAATATTGCGTTTTCCACTGATATAACAGCACCTACGGCAAGTTTTTTGATTAAACTGGCTGAGAAAATGACTTATAGGCAAATCATGATTTTGCATTGTGTCGATATCGCAAAATATTCACCGGTTCCTATGCCATTACGCAAAGAAGCATACAGATCAGTTTCAGGTTTTACAAATGTGGCAATAGCATCTGAAATATTCGACCTGTATCGTTCTAGTGTTCTTATGTCATCAGAAGTGATTTTGGATAGTGCTGGGATAAATCCATCCGCGTTATCTATAGGAGGATATGGTGCTCATCTTTGTAATCTGATGGAATTAAACAACAACTCATGTGCTGATTCCGATGAAGCCGCCATGTGTGCTGATATACTTGCATTTTTAACAGAAGGAACTGTTGTCAAAATATAGTGCTAGCATGGAGGGTTGTTATGTCAAATTTCTCATTTCTAGCAACTAAAACCGAATACTCTCTCTTCGCCCCCGCCTGCATGGAAGCCGAGAAAATCTATTCCTCTGCTCCGGCCATGTGTGCGGTGGGCTGCCGCAAAGCGCTGGAGTTGGCAGTGAAGTGGGTCTATGCGGCGGATAAGTCCATGAAAATGCCCTACAAGGACAATCTGCAATCCCTCATTCACGAGCCGACCTTCCGCTTCGCTGTGGATTCCGACACCTGGAGCAAGATGCCGTTTATCATCAAGCTGGGCAATCTGGCGG
>CALXCQ010000123.1 GCA_944386835.1 uncultured Oscillospiraceae bacterium
CCCTCAGGGACGGAAATGATTTGGAAATTTATGGTATTCAGGGGCGGGGAAAGAAAAAAGCGCCGCGGCAAAAGCCGCGACGCATTCATCTCTCTTAGCCGGCAACCAGACCCGCAGGAACCTCGGAGTACTCTTCCATCCTCCGGATATTGGCTCCCAAAGCCTGAAGCTTGCCAATGATATTTTCATAGCCCCGTTCAATGTAATGGGCGTCTTCCACGGTGGTCATACCCTGGGCGCACAGTCCGGCGATGACCATGGCGGCACCGGCCCGCAGATCACAGGCCTTCACCAGGCTTCCGGTGAGCGTGTCCACGCCATTGACTACCGCTACCCGGCCGTCTACCTGAATGTTGGCACCCATCCGCAAAAGTTCCGTGACATAGCGGAAACGGTTTTCGTAGATTCCCTCCGTTACAATGCTGGACCCGGCCGCAGCGGCCATACATACCACATTCTGGGGCTGCATATCCGTGGGGAATCCGGGATAGGGCAGCGTTTTCACATTCACATGACGCAGACGGCCTGTCCGTTCCACCCGGATAGAATCGTCATACTCCGTAATTTTGACACCCATTTCCCGCAACTTTGCCGCAATACAATCCATGTGTTTGGGAATGATATTTTCAATCAAAACATTTCCGCCAGTAGCCGCTACAGCTGCCATATAGGTGCCGGCTTCAATCTGGTCAGGAATAATGGTATAAGAGCCGCCGTGCAGACGGGGAACACCCCGTACCTTAATGACGTCGGTGCCGGCACCGGAAATTTTGGCGCCCATGGCGTTGAGGAAGTTGGCCAGGTCCACAATGTGGGGCTCTTTGGCACAGTTTTCAATGACCGTCATGCCCGTAGACAAAACGGCAGCAATCATAATATTCATGGTGGCGCCTACGGATACCATGTCCAGATAGACATGACCCCCTTGCAGACCGCCAATGGGGGCGTCGGCGCATACGTAACCTGCCATCAGATTGACGCTGGCACCCATGGCTTCGAATCCTTTGATATGCTGATCAATGGGACGGACACCAAAGTTACAGCCGCCGGGCATAGCTACGCAGGCCCGTCCGAACCGGCCCAGCTCTGCGCCGATCAGATAGTAAGAGGCGCGGATCCGGTGAACCAGCTCAATGGGAGCTACGGCATTCCGAACCCGGGAACAGTCCAACTCAATGGTGTTAGGACCGAATCTGCGCACATTGGCACCCATATCGCTGAGAATTTGCAGAAGAAGCCGGACATCGGAAATATCCGGAACATTTTCAATTTTGCAAATGCCGTCTACCAGAAGAGCCGCGGGAATAATTGCCACAGCTGCATTTTTTGCGCCGCTGATGCAGACGGTTCCGTTGAGCGGTGTGCCGCCGGTAATCTCATATTTGGTCACGTGAAAACCCTCTCTTGTGTAATGTGATACCGTTATCGGTTACCATAACAACCAAATTAACCTTCGTAAAGTATAGCATGGGTTCTTTGTAAAGTAAAGGAAAACATTGGCGAATGTGCCAAACTTAGCCCATAGAAGGACTTTTTGTGCTGGTAACCTCTCCGGTAATGCCGTTGATTTGAAAATATCCCGTGTCTGTTTCCACCAGCCATACAGGCGTGAACCGGACAATGGAGGTGGAGGCAGTTTCCGTGCGGATATAGCCCTGGCGGATGGTATAAACGCTTTTTCCCACCCAGCCCAGCTGGTTCCGGCTGGAAAGCAGCCGCACCAAAGCGTCTTCTGCCGAGATGGAGGGCTCATCGCCTACCCGTTTTACGCCGGCCGTACCCCAAAAGACCGTACCGGAAATTTCCGTCAGGACGTTGTTTTCATAGCGGAAAGAGAGCCGGGTGGAGAAATTGGGAACGCCCAAAAGACTCTGGATGACCTGCACCTGATAAATCCCCGCCGACAGGCGGACCGGTTCTGACATATAGGCGGCCCCAACGCCCATTTGCTCCAGGACTTCCCGGGTTACTTCCTTTAAGTCGTTGCCAGCGGCACCCTGCGTCAGTTGGGCCTGGAAACTGCCGTCGCGGGATATCTGACATTGGCCCAGTTCCGAACGGTAGGAGCTGAGGTACCGGGTAGAGTCGTCCTGTGCCAGCACTTCCTGGCCCAAAAGGGCTGTGACGGGAGTCAAATCCGAAGCCTGGTCTAAATTCAGTTCCAATAAAAACAAAGATTGGCTTACAGGAATACTTTCTGCATCTAACGTCAAACCATACGAGGCAAATAATGTCTCCATTTTTTCATTCATGGCGTTTTTTCCGTTTTTTTCCTCCATACGGAGGGGAATCACCAGGGATAAAAGGAACACGCAGACACATAATAAAATTGCAATCACTATATTTTTCACTTGGGAAGCGGGCATGCTGGCACCTCCTTGCTGCGCACCCCGGTTTTAAAAGTCCGGCCCTGACAGGCCCGGGCGGGAAGCCCGGCCTTCCGGATTTTGGCATGAGAGCCTGGGCCTCTGCTCCTCAGTTCTGCGCAACCCAACCGGCACTGAGGGTATCGCCGCTCAGGTCGGCATACCGAACCCGCAGAAGACTGCCGGGCCTGGCAATGGCTGCCGCCTGGGTCTGGGGTAAAAGCTGGCAGGGCGTTTGGGTCAGGGTATAGGTGCGCAGATGGACCCGGAGCTCCGTTAAAACGCCGTTTTCCAGGATGGCAGTGGCAGCATGGTCCGAAGGGAACACCACCGGAATGCCGGAAAGGAAAAAATCAAAGGCAATCTCTACGGTATCTCCCTCCTGGGTATATTGGGAAAAATACAGCCGGGAATCACCCAAAAAATCTTCACAGATGGTGTCCAGCATGGTCTTGACCAAATCCACACTGGCCTGCAGGGAACTGTCCGCCGGTAAAAATCGGGGATTGGTCTGGCTCCCGTTGGTGAGAACCAGATATCCGTTGGGGTCAATTTGCAACGTGCTGGAAGTTTCGTTGTAGACAATGCTGCCCTGGGAGTCGGTATAGCTGGAACCGTCATAGGGGTTAAATCCCAACAAAGTGGCCAGACGTTCCATCTGTTTGGCGTCGGTGGGATTGGAAGAGACTGCTTCATAGACCGTGGGAATGCCGGAGCCCCAAAGAGTCATGGGGTCCAGACGGCGGGCTTTTTCGTCTTCCACTTCAAAAGCAAAGGCGGTGCCGTCCGGCAGATAGCTTTCCAGGGCGCCGATCAGCGCCTGAGAAGAGAGCTGGGTGGTGAAGCGCTGGAAGGTTTCGCCGCTGGCCAGCAGATAAACCGTGTCCCCTTCCAGACTTAAAACATACTGATTGGCACACAGGTCATAAGCGCAGGCAGCGTCCAGCCAGGCTGCCAAAAGACCCGAGGGAATGCTGCCGTCATAGGAGAAGAGAACACTCTCCTGGGACAGAGCCTGAAGCCACTGGGTCTGGGAGACAGTCTCGGGCGCAGAAGCCGTGTCCAGAGCCTGACCAAACAGGCTGCCCAGTGACTCATAGACCGAGTCCAGCGCAGCCACGTCAAAATAAAAAGAACAGCGGCCTGCCGGCGTATAAACGGATATCAAAGTGGGTTTGGTGGAGTCGGCAATGGAGCTTTCCGCCGCCGGCGGGATAGGAGCCTCTGCCGTTTCCAGACCCAGAAGAGAGACCACCGGCGTCAGAAACCGGGACAGCTCGGTGGTGCGGAAGGTCTGTTGGGAATAGTTGGCCATGACAGCCAGGGCTATGACACAAAGGACCAGCAGCAATATCATTAGGGATTTACAGGCTTCCAGCCATCGGCGCTTCATGACCTTCCTCCTTTCTGAAAAGCAGGGCCTTGTCAGAGGGCCGCCGGAAGGGTAATGGTGACGGTGGTTCCCTCTTTGTATTGGGAGGTGATGACAATGTCACCTCCGTGCTGGTTTAAAATCTCCTTGGCGATGGACAGCCCCAGGCCGGTTCCGCCGGACTCCCGGGACCGGGCTTTGTCCACCCGGTAAAACCGTTCAAACAAACGGGGCAGGTCCTTTTCCGGAATCCCGATGCCGTTGTCCGCCACCTGTAACCAGACGGTACCTTTTCCGGTGCCGGCGGTGATGGAAATTTCTCCGCCGTCAGGGGTATACTTGATGGCATTGGAGACGATGTTCATAATCACCTGTTCAATCCGCTCCCGGTCCGCCTCAATTTCCGGCAGGGAAGGGGGCAGCTGGCGGGTCAGATGGTGGCCGTGATTCTGGGCGTCCAGACTGACGGCGGCATAGACATGCTCCACTGCCGTGGCGAAGGGGAAGCGGGTGAGATTCATCTCCAGCTTTCCTGAGTCAAATTTGCTCAAAGTCAGCAGATCCTGAACAATGCGGGTCATCCGGTCAGTTTCGTTGATAATGACCTCCATAAAATTGGCCCGCAGCTGGGGCGGCAGTTCTTCGCCCGAGGATGCAATGGTTTCTGCGTAGGATTTAATGTTGGTCAGCGGCGTGCGCAATTCGTGGGATACGTTGGCAACAAACTCCCGGCGGGTCTGCTCGTTTTTCTCCTGCTCTGTCACATCGTGCATGACCACCAGCACGCCGCCGTAGGTGTGCTCCGAGGAGAAGGGGGCCATAAACAGATCCAATTGGCAGCCGGATGCCGTCTTTCTGGCCTCTACATATTGGGAACGGTCCATGGCCAAAAGTTCTTCAAAGTTTCCCTCCTGGCCAAAAATTTCCGAAAAGTGCATGGTGGGGTCCAGGGCGCGGGAGAGCATGCGGGTGGCGGCCGGATTGTAGTGGATGACGAATCCGGTGACCCCGAAGGCTACCACGCCGTCGGTCATGTGTAAAAACAAAGTGGACAGCTTGTTCCGCTCATTTTCCACCTGGGACAGGGTGTTTTGCAGGACCTGAGCCATGTTGTTGAAATTCCGGGTCAGAGTGCCGATTTCATCCCGGCTGGTCACTTCCAGCTTCTGACTGAAATCCCCCGCCGCTACCTGGCGGGTGCCGGCAGTCAGGGCCCGAATGGGCGTAATGAGAATCTGCGCCAGCAAAATGGACAAAACCACACAGATGGCCAGACCCAGCGCCAAAGACCGGAAGATGATGGACAGAACGTTGGCAATCAGGGCGTTGACCGTATATTTGTTGTCTAAAATGTAGACGATATAATTCCCTTTCTCACTGGAAATGGGAATGGCCAAATCCATATAGGCGGCGTTGATGCTGCTATCTTGTCCCACAACGCCATTCATGGCAGAGAGCAGGTTGGACGTGATGCCCACCGTGTCCTTTTGATTGGAACTGTCCAGCACATTGGCTTCCTGGTCCAGAACATACACATTCCGGTTGGTGATGTCGATGCCCAGATTGGACTGGGACATAAGCAGCTCCCGCAGCCGTTCCGGCCCGTCTTCTCCCTGACTGGCTGTGGCCTGTAACTGGAGAATAAAGTCCTGGGTAAAGGTGTTTTCCATCTGAACATAGAACTCATGGATATAGAAGTTGCCGACGCCGTTGATCAGAAAGGTGCCCACCACGGTCATAAGTGCCAGGATGAGCAATACCATGATGAGGATCAGTTTCATTCGCAGGGATCGCATCTGCCAGGGCCTCCTTTCAGCAGGATGGGGAAAACCGGATCAAGTACCGGAAAAATAGTAGCCGACACCCCGCTTGGTCATAATGTGGCAGGGCTTGCCCGGATCGTCTTCCACTTTTTCCCGGAGCCGGCGAATGGTGACGTCCACCGTACGCATGTCTCCGAAGTAGTCGTAGTTCCATACCTTTTCCATCAGCTCTTCCCGGGTAAACACTTTTCCGGGAGCGGCCAGGAAAAACCGGAGCAGGTCAAATTCCTTCTGGGTCAGCTCCACCGGGATGCCGTCTTTGGTAACCATATAGCTGTCCAGGTCAATGTGAAGCTGTCCTGCCTGAATCGGTGGCTGAGACGGAGCCTGGGAGCCGCTCTGGAGAACGCCACGGCGCATGTTGGCTTTTACCCGGGCCATCAGTTCCCGCATGGAAAAGGGTTTGGTAATATAGTCGTCGGCACCGGCTTCCAGGCCGAATACTTTGTCATCTTCCTCCTCCCGGGCGGTGAGCATGACAATGGGAACGGAAAACCCCTCCTGCCGCAACTGGCGGCATACGTCAAACCCATTGCGCTGGGGCAGCATCACATCCAGCAAAATCAGGTCCAGCGCCGGGTTGCGGCCCATTTCCAGACCGGTTTCCCCATCCAGTGCCTCCAGGGTGGTATAGCCCTCTTTTTGCAGGTTGAATTTCAGAATTTCCACAATTGCCCGTTCATCTTCTACAATTAAAATGGTCTTGGGTACGCCCATGGTGTTACCTCCTGTGGTTGGCTCTGCGTCAGTAGGGTCTGCGCAGGCCTTTGGGAAAATGGTTCTTCAGCTGTCCGCCGGAACCTTTGGCCCAGCCCAGGCTGATTCCGTCTGCCTGGATGAGGGTCCAGCCGGCCTGGCTCCCCGGCAGTGTTTCACCGTGCCAGTAGGCGGCAATCTCCCGGCTGTCGGCCGGGAAGGACTGGACCTGGGCTGCCGTCTTGAGCCAGAGGGCCAGTGCGTGGGCCGGGTCCAGCCGGCCCTTTTTTATCTGTCCCAATTCCAGACCGGCCCGCAGAACCCTGAGGCCCGCCAGGTCCGGACAGATCCTTGGGACCCAGTACAGAGTTTGCCCAAAGAAGAGCAAATTCCCATCCGGCAGGGTGATGCCGGTCTCCCGGCAGAATTGGTCCAGCTCCGATGGCAGCTTGTCCCTGCCGGGGCCGGGAACGGATTCCGGCAAAGGAAGCTGGCCCGGACTTTGTATTAGAGCGGCAAAGTGGCCCTCGCCCCGCAGCTTGTGGGGCCACAGACGGACGGCATTTTCCACGCCGGGGGCCGGATGGTCGATCCAGTCAGGCCGTCCGGGGGAAAAGTGAGGGCCGGAAACCGGTAGCACCCTGTACCCAGGGTGGGTATGGAGAAACCGGGAAATGACCCCCTCGTTTTCCTGGGGAGAGAAGGTGCAGGTGGAGTAGACAATCTGCCCGCCCGGACGAAGCATGGTCTCGGCCAGGTCCAGGATTTCCGCCTGCCGCAGGGCACACTGGACGGGAAGCTCCGGCGTCCACTGGGCAAGGGCTGCCTCCTCCTTGCGGAACATGCCCTCACCGGAGCAAGGCGCGTCTACCAGAATTTTATCAAAATACCGGGGGAACCTGCTTGCCAGTCGCTGGGGCGTCTCGTTGAGGACCAGCGCGTTGGCAATGGCCATCCGCTCCACATTCCGGGAGAGTATTTTTGCCCTTCCCGTGTGAATTTCATTGCATACCAGAAGTCCCTGGCCTGCCATATCCGCCGCCAGCTGGGTGCTTTTGCCTCCCGGCGCTGCACACAGGTCCAAAACCCGCTGGCCGGGCGCGGCCTGTAACAGGACGGCTGGAGCCATGGCGCTGGGCTCCTGCAGATAGTATACCCCCGCCTCATGCCAGGCGCACAGGCCGGGACGGGTCTGAGGATCATAATAGAAACCATGGGGCGCCCACGGCACCGGCGTCAGGCCAAATTGGGGCAGAGGCGGCATGGGAGTTACTTTCAGCGGGTTGTGCCGCAGTCCCACATTGGGGGGAAGACAGTAGGAGGCGAAAAACGCATCCGCCTCGGCGGCCAGCAGCCGCTGCATCCGATTGGTAAACTCTGTGGGCAGCATAGGGCACACTCCTAAAAATACATCAGTTCTTTTTATTGTATCGCACTTTTCCCAAAATGAAAAGGGCCAATCCCCGCAGGAGGCTATTCCAGTATGGCGGGAAGGAATGGGCCGGAAGGGGAAGGGCGCAGGGAAGAAAGTCTCCGGAAAAGGAAGAACCGGCAAAAAGGCACCAAAAGGAACGGTTCCGTGGCAAAGGAAGCGCCACCAAAAAAAGGAAAGCACCCGGCAAGAAGAAGCATCCCAAAAGGCGGGCACGGATCAAAAGAACAATCCTGGGAAAGGGAGAACGCGTTCCGGAGGAAAAACCTTCCGAAGGCAGGGCAACCACCCGCCGCAGACGGGAAGCTTTGCATGCAGAAACGACTTGCCAATTGGGTGGTGAGGCCGGGGCTGACGGGAGGGACCCTGGACCCGGTCCATCCGGAAAAACGGGAAAATTCCTGTTGACAATCCAGCGGCCTCTGGGTATAATAACTATGCTTTTTCCAAAAGCACGCTGGTATAGCTCAGTTGGTAGAGCAGCTGATTTGTAATCAGCAGGTCGGGGGTTCGAGTCCGTCTACCAGCTCCACGTCGGAGCAAAGTCCGCTTTGCTCCGACGTCTTTTTATGCCTGTGGCAAAAAAGACGTCATCCGCCCGCTCCCTTGCTCCTCCTTTCCAACTGCGACCCACTTTGTTGGGCTCGCAGTTG
>CALXCQ010000124.1 GCA_944386835.1 uncultured Oscillospiraceae bacterium
TACAGATTATTTTCATACAGAGCAGTTCTGGTATGAAAGTGGTTTGGAAAAAAACTTTCATTGGAAGTCCTTTCAAAGTCTGTGAAACGAGAAGCTTGTTACAAACTTCGCTGATTAGAGACTTGTCGTGTGTTCCATTGTTTGAGAGGCTTGCGGCAAGTTTGGAACCCAGGGGACTGCGATGGGTCAAATCTTTGAGAAGCTTTGGAAAACTCTGTCACTTTGTACCCTGCAATACAACATGAGGTCTGCGCGACCTGTGACGAGTGCCGGCTTATGAGAGGACGAAAATAGATCCTGTTGCTTGAGCGGGATTGGGAAGCTCTGACGTTAGAGCAGACAGCAAAACGTTTGTCGTCTGGGCAATTCGTTAAGGATATGAGCAGCCAACGTTAAAAGAAACCATTGCATAGTGGAGGAAATGAAAGGCGGCAGGCTGGGGGCACCACTTTCTGTCGCGGAATAAAAATAATGCAGATCGGAAGGAGACGCGGAATGAAGACAGCATTATCAATCGCCGGAAGCGATTCCAGCGGAGGCGCCGGTATTCAGGCAGATATTAAAACTATGACGATGAATGGTGTGTATGGAATGAGTGCCATAACGGCCCTGACCGCACAAAACACCATGGGGGTGAGCGGAATTCTGGAGGTAACCCCCGACTTTTTACAAGCGCAGATTGACGCGGTATTTACCGACATTTCTCCCGATGCCGTCAAAGTAGGCATGATCCCTTCGGCGGAATTGGTGGAAGTGATCGCACAGCGCCTGAGAGCTTATGGAGCTGGGAATCTTGTGGTGGATCCGGTTATGGTAGCCACCAGCGGCTCCATTCTCATGAAAACGGAGGCGGTTTCCGCTCTTGTCCGGGAGCTGTTTCCTTTGGCAGCCTTGGTTACCCCTAACATTCCGGAGGCCCAGGTGCTCTCCGGAATGGACATCCAGAGCCGGGAGGATATGGAAAAAGCAGCGAAGGCAATCGGAGACCAGGCTGGCTGTGCCGTTTTGCTCAAAGGTGGACACGGCTTGGCAGATGCTGACGACTTGCTCTATCAAAATGGCCGGTGGCATTGGTTTGGTGGAAAGAGAATTTCCAATCCCAATACCCATGGTACCGGATGTACCCTTTCCAGTGCCATTGCAGCCAATCTGGCAAAAGGATTTTCGTTGGAACTGTCTGTCCAAAGGGGAAAAGACTATGTGTCACGTGCACTGGCAGCCATGCTGGATCTGGGGAAAGGATCGGGACCTCTGAACCATTTCTTTGATCTTACCGGTCAGTTTGCTACTGAAAATTAAAATCTGTCTGAAAGGAACCATCAAGATGAGAACATATACAACACAAATGGATGCTGCAAAAAAGGGAATCGTGACGCCGGAAATGAAGGCAGTGGCTGCCAAGGAATACCGGACAGAGGAGGAAATCCGGGAACTGGTAGCCAAAGGCCAGGTGGCAATCTGTGCCAATAAGCTCCATACCTGTCTGGAGCCCAATGGAGTGGGCTCCATGCTCCGGACAAAAATCAATGTGAATTTGGGTGTTTCCCGGGACTGCAAAGACTATGATGTGGAAATGCAGAAAGTGATGGCGGCCGTCCATATGGGAGCAGAGGCCATTATGGATCTCTCTTCTCACGGAAATACCCAGCCCTTCCGGCAGAAGCTTACGAAAGAATGCCCCGCCATGATTGGAACCGTACCGGTCTATGACAGCGTAATCCATTATCAAAGAGACTTGGCAACCCTCACAGCGAAAGATTTTATCGACGTTGTGAGATTACATGCCCAGGACGGGGTGGATTTTGTAACCCTTCACTGTGGCATCACCCGGAAGACCATTGAGCAGATCAAAAAACACAAGCGAAAAATGAACATTGTGTCCCGGGGCGGTTCGCTGGTGTTTGCCTGGATGAGTATGACGGGAGAAGAGAATCCTTTCTATCAGTATTTTGATGAGATTTTGGAAATCTGCCGGGAGTATGATGTGACCATTTCCCTGGGAGACGCCTGCCGACCCGGCTGCCTGGCCGATGGCAGCGACGTATGTCAGATTGAAGAACTGGTCCGTTTGGGAGAACTGACCAAACGGGCCTGGGAAAAGGACGTACAGGTTATGGTGGAAGGTCCGGGCCACATGCCCATGGACCAGATAGCGGCCAATATGAAGATTCAGCAGACAATTTGTATGGGCGCGCCTTTTTACGTGCTGGGGCCCATTGTCACGGATATTGCACCCGGGTACGATCATATTACATCTGCCATCGGTGGCGCCATTGCTGCCAGCGCAGGCGCGGCATTTTTATGCTATGTGACGCCGGCAGAACATCTGGCGCTTCCCAATGTGGAAGATGTGAAACAGGGGATTATTGCCGCGCGGATTGCCGCGCATGCGGCGGATATTGCCAAGAAAATTCCACACGCGAGAGACATTGATGATGCCATGGCAGATGCCCGGAGGACGTTCGATTGGGAAAAGCAGTGGGAGTGCGCACTGGACCCGGAGACAGCCAAGGCAATCCGGGACAGCCGGGCTCCGGAACAGGAGGACAGTTGTTCCATGTGCGGAAAATTCTGTGCCGTCCGGAGCATGAACAAGGCACTCAATGGGGAATACATTGATATCTTGTAAAGAAGCATGTGCTGCCCTGGGAAGGCTTTTTTCACAGGGAATGGAAAAAGCCTTGTTGGGATGTTTCCCAATTACGACAAACGGGTGAATTGCAGTCCCGGAAGTCCTGCCAGACAGGGCTTCCGGGACTCTTTACGCAGCAGCGGGGACAAAGAGAAACCGAAGTGCCAAAATGTGGAAGATATCATTGTATGTCTCTGAGATTCATGATAAAATGAAAAAAATGGTAAATTTCGGCTGGACCCCCAAAAGGCAAAGAAACCCTGTTCTACCCGAAAGCCTGGTCAAATCATAGGAAAGGGCGGAGTAAAAATGGAGAACGACAAGGAGCTTTTGCAAGAGAGTTTATGCGCCATTGCCCTGGAGCTGTTTCGCTTTCAACAGGTATTTCAAAAGGTACTGGGGAAACTGACGCTGGAAGACCAGAAAAAATACCGGGGGCAGTTTTCCTGGTTTGCGGGGAAAGTGAACCGGGCACTGGAAGGGGCCGGCTTGCGGCTGTGCAGTCTGGAAGGACAGATTTATGACCCGGGGATGGCAGTTACGCCATTAAACCTGGATGAGTTTGCAGAAGACGAGAAGCTGTATATTTTGCAGATGATTGAGCCGATCATTATGCAAGAAGACCGGGTTTTTCGGATGGGAACCGTTGTTTTGGGGAGGTGTCCGCAGTGAAGCATTTTATCGGAATCGATTTGGGAACCACCAACAGTGCCATTTGCTCCTATGACGGAAAGACTGTGCGGGTGTGGAAGAGCCCGGAGCAAACGGATGTGACCCCGTCGGCCATTTATGTGGATAAAAGAGGAAGACGGTATTATGGCCTGAAGGCGTACAACCAGGCCCCGTATTATCCCAACAATGCGGCAGTTTTGTTTAAACGTCTAATGGGCACCAACGCCACGATTGAGTTGGAGGGGGCGGGGCTCAGGTTGTCGCCGGAGGTGTGCAGCGGGGAGATTTTAAAGGTCCTGTTCGGCTATCTGCCGGAAGAGATTCGCAATGACCCGGAGACAGCTACGGTGATTACAGTTCCGGCAGCCTTCAATCAGGTAAAAAAAGATGCTACGCTGCAGGCGGCGAAATTGGCGGGAATTGGCAAAGTTGCCCTTATGCAGGAGCCGGTTGCTGCCATAATGAGTGTGATGCAGATGGGGGCACAGGAAGGAATCTTCCTGGTATACGACCTGGGAGGCGGAACCTTTGACGTCTGTGTCGCAGAAAGCACCCAGGGAAAGGTCAATTTGCTGGCCCATGGTGGAATTGAAATGTGCGGTGGAAGAGATATCGACCGTATGATTTTCCACCAGATGGTGCTGCCCTGGCTGCGGGAAAACTTTTCTCTGCCAGAAGATTTTTTGGTAAACTCCCATTACCGGAGCTTCTGCCGGATCGCCCAGTGGGCCGCAGAGCAGGCCAAGATGGAACTGTCTGCGGCCGAAACCAGTACCATTGCTCTGAGTGAAGCAGAGGCCAGAACATTGGATGAAGAAGGCCAGGAGCTGTATCTGGATATTCCTCTGACCCGGCAGCAGGTCGACGAACTGATGTCGGGTTTGCTGGAAGAGACCATAGAGGTAACCCGGCAGACCCTGCACAAGGCGGGATTATCGGCGTCGGATTTGGAACGGATTGTCTTCATTGGGGGCCCGACGCAGTACAAGCCACTGCGGGATCAGGTCTGTTTCGCCCTTTCGGTTAAGGCCGGAATCCAGGCAAATCCCATGACGGCAGTGGCGGAAGGAGCCAGTATTTTTGCTGAGTCCATCGACTGGTCTACCGGCAGCCACAATCGTAAAGCGGTCAACGAGGTCATCAAAACCCAGCTGCCGCTGCAGCTGAAATACACGGCCCGGACGGCATCGGACCAGGCGAGAGTGCAGTGCATATGGGAAAAAGCACTGGAGGGGTATACCGTCCAGTTTACCAGCCTGGATACTGGCTGGAGTTCCGGCATTGCGCCGCTGCACGGCGGGGAAATTTTCTGCCTGCCCTTATCACGGCAGGGAGACAACCGATTCCAGGTAACGGTGTGGGATTCCCAGGGCAGAGAACAGAGCATCGGCGTGCAGACCATTACCATTGTAAAAACATTGGCTACGGTAGGGGCGATTCCCGCCTCCCATGCCGTTGCGGTAGAAGTGACAGATCGCCTGGGAGGGGAGCCAACCCTGGAATTTCTGGTGCGGGAGGGTGACCCGTTGCCCAAGCGGGGAACTATTGTGTTTCGGGCAGCCCAGACTTTGAAAGCCGGTACCAATCAGTCCCTCAATATCAAACTCTGGGAGGGAGATATCCATTGGCCGGTCACGGATAACCGGTTTATCGGCGTGCTGAAAATAATGGGGACGAATCTGAAATCGGGAATCATCGCTGCAGGCGCAGAGATTCAGTGTGACTATGAAATGGCGGATTCCGGCACCATTACCCTGGAGGTTTCCGTGCCCTCCATCGGTATGTCTTTCCAAAATCAGAATTTTTACTCACCTTTGGAAGGACGGCTGGACCTGCAGGACGTGGAGGGAATTGCCCGGCAGGGGCAAAATGTTGCCGACAGAATTGCTGACATGTCGGAAAAGATCCAGGATGTGCGGCTGGAAAAGGCCGCGAAAAAGGCCGAGGTGGCATCCGGCCTTGACAGCCTGGCTGACTGCACTCCAGAGGATGTTCAAAAGGCGTACAATGAACTGTTGGAATCCAAAAAGCTCCTCAGCCGGGTGCGCAGGGAGCATTTGCAGACCATCCGCCGGCTGGATCTCCAATCCATTGTAAATTTCTATCAGGATATGTGCCACCAATACGCTTCTTCCGATGAGCAGCGGGCCTATGAGGCGGTTGTGAGGGCAGGGGAGCGGGCCATTGAAAACAACGACCCGGATTTTGAAAATCTACTGCGGAACTTGCGAATGAAAAATACCGTCATACTGTTTCGCCAGGACTGGTATGTCATTGACTGGTACCGGCGACTGACCATGTCTGCGGCCCATTTCACGGATAAAGACAAGTTTCGGGAGCTGAAAGCCCAGGGCGACAGAAGACTGGCCAATGGCGACATTGACGGTTTGCGCAGCGTTATGCTCGATCTTTGGGAGATTCAGATTGGTGTGGATACGGGAGAAAATATGTTCGATGTGGCCAATATTGTGAAAGGATGACCGGTATGGAGCAGATTTTGCAGCGGGGATATGCGGTGGCAGACGGCGTCCGTATCCGGACGATGGTGGCCCAGGGACAAAAATGGCAGCTCTATCTGACGAACCGGAACCACTGGGGGCTGGTTGCCACCGCAGAACTGGTGCAGTTTTGGACGCAGACCTATGGGGTGGAGAAGGGGATATTCCAGAAGCTGGATGCGGCAGATTACTTCCTGCTTTCCAGCC
>CALXCQ010000125.1 GCA_944386835.1 uncultured Oscillospiraceae bacterium
GGGAAATTCCAGTTGACATTTTGCACAAATTACGCCATAATAACTCTATGTTCATACCACAAAAAACACAGTTTGGAGGCAATACATACTATGGCTATGGATATCAGCGTATTTGAAGTCGTCGGCCCGAAAATGATGGGCCCGTCTAGTTCCGCCACTGCCGGCATGGCCCGCATTGGCAGTACCACCCATAAATTTTTGACAGGCCCTCTGAAAAGTATCGACGTGCGGTTTGTCCCCTCTCGGGAAAACGGCTATTTCTCCTGCCGCAGCCACTGGGGCCTGATTGGCGGCACCATGGGCATTCCCCAGGACGACGTTCGTCTGCGTCATGCCATGGACATTGCCAAAGAGCAAGGCATTGAGCTGACCTACAGTATTTTTAAAGAACCCGCCCCTGTTATGCCCTTGACGGTACAAATTACCGCTGAGCAGAAAAACGGGGAAGTTCATACCGTTCGCGGCGTCTCTGTAGGCGGCGGCTCCATTTCCATCGAAATGGTAGACGGCTTTGAGGTAAATCCTGCCGCCACCGAGGCCCATTTGTTTGTCTATGCCGATAAAGATGTGGCCGAAGATCTGAAGGCAAAACTGCCCGACTCTCCCTTTGACTTTGATCAGCAAGGGGAAAAATATATGTTCTGCGTCAGCATCGACCCCAAGAAGAAGGACGAACTGGAAAAGCTGGCCGCCTCCATTGACGGCGTCACCCGGGTCCAGTATATTGAGCCCTTTATTCCTCTGGGCTATGTACCCCATGAGCCGCTGTTCACCAACTACTCCGACCTGATTCAGATGTCCAAAGACACAGGCAAGAGCGTGGCGGAACTGGCCATTGAATACGAAATGGGCCGCTCCGGCCGCACCCGGGAAGAGATTTGGAACGATATGGCCGAGTCTCTGGAAGTGATGAAAAACTCTGCAAGAGCCTGCATTGAAGAGCCCATTGAGCCTCTGTATGGTTACGAAGTAGGCGACTGCGGCAAAAAGATGATGAAAGCCTATGAAGAGGGCAAACTCCTGGGCGGCACCATTTTGCCCAAAGCCATCGCCATCGCTCTGGGAATTATGGAGTACTCCATGTCCTGTCACTGCATCATCGCTGCGCCCACCGGCGGTTCTTCCGGCATCGTTCCCGGCTGTATTCTCACTGTCGCCCAGGAACGTGGCTACACGGACAAGCAGCTCATTGAATCCCTGTTTGTAGCCGCAGCCATCGGCGTAGTCATGTACTACCACAATGTCAGCTTCTCCGGCTCCAACGGTGGCTGCCAGGGCGAAGTAGGCGTCTCCTCGGCTATGGCTGCCGGTGCTTTGGCTTATCTGGGCGGCGGCGATGCCGACGTAATCTGCCAGGCCGGTGCTTTGGCCATGAAGAACATTCTGGGCCTTCTGTGCGACCCCATTGAGGGCTGCCCCGAAGTTCCCTGCATCAAGCGTAACGGTATTGGTGTTGGCAACGCTTTCTCCGGCTGTGACATGGCTCTGTCCGGTGTCCGCAGCTTCATTCCGCCGGATGAAGTTATCGACTCTCTGGCTCACTCTCAGGAGAAGCTGTTCCGGGGTCCCATCCGTCAGCTGCGGAATACCGAAGGCATCGGTGCTGCCTGGACTCCCACTGGCAAGGCCTCGCTCAAGCGTTCTTGCGAACTGTGCGCCGACATTCTGCTTCCCAAGAAAGAGTGGTAACACCCATCATTTTTCCAAGGAAAAGGGCAGTATTGCAATTGCAATACTGCCCTTTTGGGATTGTACCATGGGTAAACGTGGCCTCACTCTTTTGGGTAGGGCTCTTTACAGTTGGTTCGCCTGAGTAAATAATCTACGCTGGTATCATAATAGTCCGCCAGCTCTAAAAGGACTGGAATGGGTACGTTTAATTTCCCCAGTTCATAATCGGAATATGTGGTCTGATGTACCTTGAGATACTCTGCTAACTGTTTCTGACTTAAATCTCGATCCTCCCGGAGGTCCCGAATCCTGGTATTGTGCATAATAACACCCCCGGGTTATTATGCGTTAAGGGAATATGGCTTATTGCAATTTAAGGGAATAAATCTTATATTCGCGATCGAAAAATTCCCGCTGTGGCGGATTTTTCTTTCTTTGAGAATCTCGCAAGTAATTTCTTACAAAATTAGAAATTTTTCCATTTTCTTAAATTATTCTGAAATTATGATGAAAAAAGTTAGAATATTTTCCAAAATTATCTTTCCATATTTTGGAAAACCGTCCGTGTATCGTGGACACATTTGGCAATTTTTCCAATTTATGGATTTTCTATTATACATAAAAAAAGTAAATTTTTCATAACCGTCTGTTTCTCACCGTATCCTATTCCCGCAATATATTTGATTTTGCGCGGAAAATCCCTATATTTCTAAATTCTGATAATACTTTTGGCAGGCTGCGCAAAAGTCAACTGAAGAAATATTCACAAAAACTGAGAAGGCCGCCACAGCATACTGCTAAGGCGGTCTTCTCGGTTCAGCCCTTATTCAGCCGTATAATTGTCAAAATATCCCTGGATATAGATGATAGGCGTTCCCTTATCGCCGCTGCCACTGGTCAGATCGCACAAAGAACCAATCAGGTCTGTGAGCCGCCGGGGCGTGGTGCCTTCGGATGCCATATGGCCCACCAGGCTTTCGCTTCCCTTATTGGCAATTCTCTGGGAGACCGCCTCTTTCAGCGCCTGTCCGCTTAACTCTTTAAAATCGTTATCTGCCAGATATTTCAGCTTCAGTTCGTTGGGGGTACCGGTCAGCCCAGGCGTATAGCCGGGAGAGACCACCGGATCTGCCAGTTCCCAAATATGGCCCGCCGGGTCTTTAAAGGCTCCGTCCCCATAGACCATGGCCTCAATCTGTTTGCCAGTAGCCTGGCTCAGCTGCTGGCTAATCTGGGCTGCCACTTCCATACAGTCTCTGGGAAACAGTTTGACTGTTTCGTCCGTCGCCTTGTTGGAACCCAGAAGACCATACTCAGCGTTGTAACCACTGCCGTCCACAGGCTGAGTCAACAAATCATCCAGCCCCAACACCACTTCCGCGCCGGCGGCCTTTAAGAGCCGTTTACTGCGTCCACGGCTGTGAATATCGCAAGTGATCACCCGATTGGTATACTGCAAAATGGTCTGCACCCGATTGGCAAACACCACTTCCACTTCGGCACCTGCCTGCCGAATCAGGTCGGAGTAGACTTCCACATAGTCCACGCCGGTAAAGGGATGGATGACCGTACCGAATGCCTGCCGGAACTGTTCCAGAGAAAGGACGGTATCATAGGGGTCAATTCCTTTTTCGTCCAGTTGATCCAGGGAAATCAGGTGATTGCCTACTTCATCGGAAGGATAGGAAAGCATCAGAACCACTTTCTTTACCCCCATGGCAATGCCAGTCAGAAGTACCGCAAACCGATTCCGGCTGAGAATGGGAAACACCACGCCTACTGTACCGCCACCGGTTTTCGTCCGGACATCTTTGGCAATTTGCTCTACCGTTGCATAGTTGCCCTGCGCCCGGGCCACCACGGATTCCGTAACCGCTACAATATCCCGGTCACAGGGTTCAATCCCGTTTTCCGCCAACGCCTGCCGAACGGCCTCCACGGTAATTTTGGCAATGTCGTCTCCCTGCCGGATAATCGGGCCGCGTACGCCCCGGACTACGGTTCCCAAAGTTCTGCTCATTGGATGGACTCTCCTTTTCTTGCCCCAGGTCTTGCTGGTTGCAATTTCTTATCGACTTTATTATACTGTCCTCAATACTATTAGTAAAATTCATATTTTTAATAATAACCATTAGTAATTTTAATGGTATCAGGAGGTTGCACCATGGCCGTCAAACTGGAGCTTTATCGAATCTTTCAAACGGTAGCAGAAACAGGGTCCATCTCCGGTGCGGCAGAGAAACTGTACCTGACCCAATCCGCCCTCAGCCAGGCCATTAAGCAGCTGGAGTCCCAACTACAGGTCCGGTTGTTTTCCCGGACCTCCCGGGGTGTGCGTCTGACCACCGAAGGTCAGTTGCTTTACGACTATGTGCGCCAAGCCATGGGCCTTCTGCAAAGCGGCGAGGAAAAACTGGCCCTCAGCCGCAGCTTACTCCTGGGACAGCTGTCAATCGGAGCCAACGATACCATCACCCGTACGTATCTGTTACCTCGGTTAGAGGCTTTTCACAAAGCCTATCCCGCCATCCGGCTGAAAATTCTCAACGGTACCTCCCAAATGGTTTTGGACATGCTCAGTGAAGGCCAGGTAGACGTAGCCTTTGCCAGCCAGCCTGCCAGGCCTCAGAATTTCTCCATTCATCCCTGTTTTGCCATGCACACCATTTTTGTAGCCTCGGCCCAATATCCCTGCTCCTTTGAAAAAACGTATTCCCTCCCGGAAATCGCCGCACTTCCTCTGATTCTTCTGGACAAACGGGCCAGCTCCCGCAACTATGTGGAACAGCTTTTTTTGACCCATGGCATATCTTTGCAGCCGGAAATTGAGCTTGCCTCCCATGATTTGCTCATCAGTCTGGCGCAGATTGGCCTGGGTGTGGCCTGCATTACAGAGGAATACGCCGGTCCGGCCCTGGCCCACGGAGAAATCCGTCCGCTGCTCCTGGAAACGCCCTTGCCTCCCCGAACCATGTACCTTTGCACCTTACAAGGCGTCGCCCCTACGGTGGCCGCTCAGCGGTTTGTGTCCTTTATTGCGCAAAGCAATGCCGGCGGCTCTTTTCCGCCGCCGGCAACTGCGCTCCCATCTTCCGGCCGTTAAACGTCCCTCCTCCATCCATGCGCCCCATTCTCTGACTACGGACAGCTCCCGCCTTTTCAGGCAGGACAGAAGTCTTTTCCGTCAGGCAAAAGCCTTTTCAGACCGGCCAACACCTTTTCAGGCCAGACAAAAGCCTTTTCCCAATGGGAAAAGGCTTTTGCTGATCCACTGATAACTTTCCCAAGCCGCAGGCAGAATTTAGCGGCTGGTGTGAGCGCTTTCTTCACAGGCGCCTCTCGTTCCTCCGAAACTGTCTGGCTTCTCCTTGCCGCCGTTTTCCTCCAGTTCCCTGCTTTTTTCCAAAATTCCCAGAACCAGTTGCCAGGTTCTGACTACCGAGGAAACTACCAGGGTCTCCCGGGTCGTATGCACATCCCGGATTTCCGGCCCCAGGGAGATACACTGTAAATTCTCCAGCCCGCCGGCGAAAACGCCGCATTCCAGTCCGGCATGAATGGCTGCCACCACAGGCTCTCGTCCGTACTGCTCTGCAAAAAGGCGGCTGACCAACTGCAAAAGGGAGGAATCTTTCCGATATTCCCAGGCCGGGTAATCTCCCGAAACCGTAACAGTACCGCCCATTTGTCCCAAAGCAGCTTCCAATTTCCAGATGACCATCTCTTTCTCGGAGGTCAGGGAGCTACGCACAGAATAGGAAACTCGCATTTCCTCTTCTTCCAGACGGATGAGTCCCATGTTGAGGGAAGTTTGCACCAGACCATCGATTTCCCGACTCATGGACTGAATCCCATTGGGAAGCATGTGTAAAAGGGCTGCGATGGCCTTGGCATCCTGGGGACATACGGCTTGCGCCACTACCCATCCGGCAGTGGCCTGGACCTTCAGGTCTGGATCGGTTGTTGCATGTTCCCGCCGGAACTGATCTGTCATAGTGCTGATGAGGGTCATCGCCCTGTCCTTGTCTTCCTGTGCCACAATCACAGCCGCCTGGGCCTCCCGGCAAATTGCATTGTCCTTTTCTCCCCCCTCCAGGCCGGCAATCCGAATGGGCAGGTTTCTGGCCAGGCCATATAGGAGCCGTCCCATCAGAACATTGGCGTTGGCCAGGCCTTTGTCTATCTGAACGCCGGAATGGCCGCCAGTAAGGCCCGAAACCGTCAGGTCCAGACGCACGCCCTCCACTTTTTGCTGCCGGACCGGCAAATGACAGTCCACTCTCGCCCCGCCGGCGCAACTGACTGTGAGAATGCCCTCTTCCTCCGAATCCAGATTGATAAGGTACCGGCCATGCAGTTTCGACAAGTCCAGGGCCCTGGCCCCATCCATGCCCGTTTCCTCATCGGTCGTGAATACCGCCTCCAGCGCCGGATGGGCCAGCTTCTTGTCATCCAAAATGGCCAGCATCATGGCGACGGCAATCCCATCGTCAGCCCCCAGGCTGGTCCCCTGGGCACGGATCCAATCCCCTTCCCATTGCAAACGCAAACCGTCTTTTTCAAAATCCAGGGCGACTCCCGGTTCCTTTGCACAGACCATATCCAGGTGACCCTGTAAAATCAGAGTTGGGGCCGCTTCGTAGCCGGAAGAAGCCGGCTTGTACACAATAACATTGTGGGCCGAATCCTGATACCACTGCAGATTCCTTGCTTTGGCAAAGGCCACACAATAGTCGCTAATGGCTTTTGTGTTGCCGGAGCCATGGGGAATTTGGCACAAGTCTTCAAAAAACCGAAATACGCTTTGGGGATGTACCGATGACAATCCTCCCATCTCAATTCTCCTTTCCACCCTTCCGGGTTCTGGGTTTTTCCCTTTTTTCCTGTTCTGCTTTTCTCTGAATTGGTATCTTTTCTGTCTGCCTCTGCCTGGAAAGGGCATGTGCAGAAAGTTATGGGATCTGGCAAAAATGGAGCGACGGCGTCCAGGCTCTTTGGGGAAGCACCACAGGCATCTGACCGGAGGCTTCTCCAGCGGTTTTCCGATTGCGGCACAACGCAAGACACGAGACGCCCTTTTGGCATTAGCCCATCCGGAAAAGCAGGATACCAGCCCGGCAAATTCCGGAGGAAACAAGGTGCCCCAATTGGGTACCCCGGCCAGGAAGAACTTGGCAAACTGGGGTCAAGAAAATGAAAGCTGCATCCAAAGGCCGTTTTGGCTGCGCCAAACTGCGCTCCCAGTCGCCGGGAAGTAAGCTCTATTCGACAAATTGCATGGATTTCCTTTTACCCGGCCGGACTGTCCCGTTACGCACTGAGCCACAGCTTCCTTCGTATCATACCGGTCTTTGTGTCCCTTGGCAATCCCCTTCCTTCCAACTTCCCGGTAAAAAACTGCCTGGCTTTCCTGCATTTTCCCCTGGACTATCGTAAAATACTGATAAAATGGTATTTTGTTTTTTGTAAGCATTGCCATAATTTTTCCCTATCGATTGCAAATATTTTTTATGTTTTCCTTCGAAATCCAATCGGAATTCTCTTGATAATTTCTCATATTTATTTATTTTTTATAAATATTTATTCATAACTTCCGAAAATTTAATCGATATTTTTTGCCTGATATTCCATTTTTTTGCACATAATCAATAAAAAATTATCGAAATAATTCCCGTATTTACTTAAATCCCCTGTCTATTTTTGTGAAATTGTTCTATTGTATAATTTAGCATACTGGAGTATAATGTGAAGCGTCGTAAAAGGGTTGCTGGACAGTTTTGGGGACGTACATAAGGGAATGATTGGAAAATTGCAAGTGAAAAAAACTATTTTCCCGGCGCTGCTGGCCTGCCTGCTGCTCTGCGGCTGTATGGGTCAGGTTCCCAGTGAAGCGGCGGACTTTTTTGCCATGGACACAGCAATGACAGTTTTGGTCTATGGCGAAGACGCCAAAGCCGCCGTCTCCGAGACCGAATCCCTGATTGAAGATTTGGACCGCCAGCTTTCCATTTTCAACTCCGACAGCGAGTTTTACCAGTTTAATACAGCCGGCCAGGTCCTTCTGTCCTCCCAAAACAAAGCGTTACTGGAGCAGGCCCTGGAGCTGGCCCGGCAGACGGACGGCGCTTTTGACCCTACGATAGAGCCCGTTGTAGCGTGCTGGGGATTTTACGGGGAAGAGAAACACATCCCCGAGGAAGCCCAGCTGCAAGAAAGCCTTTCTCGTGTGGGATATTCTCACTTACAGATGGAAGGACAGTTGCTCAGCGCCGACATTTCTGGCGTCAAACTGGATTTGGGAGGCATTGCCAAAGGCTATGCCTCCGATCGGGCTGTGCAGGCTTTGAAAGACAGGGGTGTTACCTCTGCCGTCCTTTCACTGGGCGGGAACGTTCAGGTTTTAGGCGCCAAGCCCGGCGGTAAGGACTGGACTGTCGGCATCACCGACCCCTTAGATCCCGGCGGCCAGCTGGGAACCGTTTCTGTCCGGGATATGGCAGTGGTCACTTCCGGCGTCTATCAGCGGTATTTTGAGGAAGATGGTATCCGCTATCACCATATTTTTGATGCCGAGACCGGCTATCCGGCAGACTCCGGACTTTTGTCCGTGTCGATTGTCTGCCCCAGCGGCACCCTGGCAGACGGGCTTTCCACCGCTCTTTTTGTCATGGGCCTGGAGGAAGCCGCCCAGTTCTGGCGGACCCAGCCAGGGGAGTTTGACGCCATTTTTGTAACCCAGGACGGGGAAATTTATATCACTGCCGGTCTGGAAGGCGTTTTCTCTTCTTCCCGCTCCTATGAGGTAATCGCACCATGAAAACCAGGTCCTGGATTCTTTTGTTTGTGTTGCTAATGGCTTTGTGTGCCGGAGTCCTGCTCCTGAGGCCCCGTCCCCAGGGACAGACCACCGTGTGCATCTACCAGGATGGCCAGTTGCTGGAAACCATAGACCTGTCCCAGGTGGAAGCGCCCTATACCATTCCTCTCACCTGGAAGGGCAGTACCAACGAGATTACCGTTTCTCCCGGCTCCATTGCGGTCACCTGGGCCGATTGCGGCTGCCAGACCTGTGTCAATCACGGACCGCTTCAGCCTGGGGGTATGCCCATTATCTGCCTTCCCAACCGTCTTGTGATTAAATGGGTGCAAGACCCGGTTGTAGATGCCGTTGCCTGAAGAAGCAAAGGAGCTTTCCTATGACCAAGACCCGACGATTGACCGTTCTGGCCCTGCTGTGTGCAGTGGCCCTTGTCATGTTTACCATAGAATTACAACTCCCTTCCCTGACCAGCGTGCCGGGGATCAAGTTGGGTCTTTCCAACATTGTCACATTGTTTACCATGTACACCCTGGGCCCGGGCAGCGCTCTGACCGTTTTGGGCATCCGGGTAATTCTGGGGGGGATCCTCACCGGTCAGGTGGGAGCCCTGGCCTACAGCCTCAGCGGCGGGCTGTTGGCCTATCTGGTTTTATTTCTGCTCTGCCGCCGGATTCCGGTCAAACAACTGTGGGTCCTGAGCGTATTGTCGGCTATCAGCCACAATGTGGGGCAGATTCTGGCCGCCGTCGCCATCAGCCAGACACCGGAGCTGTGGTGGTATCTGCCGGTCCTTGTGATCTCCGGCATTGTCACCGGTGCCTTTACCGGCCTTGCAGCCCAATTTCTTCTTTTCCGCCTGGAAAAGACCCACGGGTACCTGTTTTCCAAAAAATAACCTTTCCCAGCTACGGTCGGGTTCCTGTTTTCCCAAAAACAACCTTTCCCAGCTACGGTTGGGTCCCTGTTTTTCGAAAAATAACTTTTCCCAACTACCGTGCTGTAAGGTGCTTTCTCCGGTTTCCGCCGGAAACGACAGTTGGGTATCTTTGAAAAGACCCCTTTGGACTCCCGGTCCTGCGGGGCTCTTCCTTTGGTACCCGCCGAAAACGCTAACTTTGTAAAAAATAACCCTTCGGGACTTCGGTCCCCTTTCGGGTATTTTCCCTCTGCTCCGGCAGGGTCATAGATTGTAAAATTTAGAAGTTCTTGGGGGAGTATGCATGCGAATTCGTAAGTTACATGGCATCAACGCGCCACATCGCAAACACACCGCCTATTTGCCATCGGAACGGATGGCCCCACCGGCGGAAGTGGTCATTCCGATGTCCATGCACATTGGCGCGCCGGCAAAGCTGCTTGTCAAAGTTGGCGACCAGGTCCAGGTAGGCCAGATGATTGCTGAGGCCAGCGGTTTTCTCTCTGCGCCCATTCACGCCAGCGTCTCTGGCAAAGTCAAAAAGCTGGATGAGATCATATCGGCGGCTGGCCGGAATATGACGGCTGCCGTCATAGCCTCCGACGGCCTACAGACGCCCTATGAAGGGATTCAGCCTCCTCAGGTCACCAATATGCAGGAGTTCCTGGACGCAGTACGGGACTCCGGTGTCGTGGGTCTGGGCGGGGCCGGCTTCCCCACTTCCGTCAAGCTCAATGTCAAGCACCTGTCTCAGATCAAGGCCATCATTATTAACGGTGCAGAATGTGAGCCCTACATTACCTCCGACACCCGGACCCTTCTGGAGCGGGCAGACGAACTGTGGGACGGCATTGCTCTGCTGCAAAAGTATCTGGAGGCAAAGCGGGTCGTTATTGCCATTGAGGACAACAAGCCCAAGAGCATTGAGCTCCATCGGAAACGTTGTGAGAATGCCACTGGCGTGGAAGTGTTCTCCATGCCCTCCATGTACCCCCAGGGCGGCGAAAAAATGTTGGTCTACAACGTACTGGGCGAGGCGATTCCGGAAGGGAAGTTGCCTCTGGACGTAGGGGCCATCGTCATCAACTGTACGACTTTGGCATCCATTGCCCACTACATTAAAACCGGCATGCCTCTGGTGGAAAAGTGTGTCACCGTCTACGGTTCTGCCGTTCAGACGCCCAAAAATCTCATTGTTCCCATTGGCACCCATCTGCAGGACGTATTCGACGCCTGCGGCGGTTTCCGGTCGGAGCCCCGAAAAGTGCTCTAGGGCGGCCCCATGATGGGCATTGCCGTTCCGGATCTGACGGTTCCCATTTTGAAAAACACCAACGCCGTGCTGGCATTTGATGAAAAAGAGGCAAAGCCCTGGGAAACAACCGCCTGCATTAAATGCGGCCGCTGCATTGCCCACTGTCCTATGAACCTGATGGCGACGGAAATTGAGACGGCATACAATCTGAAAAAGCCGGAAGACCTGGAAAAGCTGAAAGTCAACTTGTGTATCGAGTGCGGCTGTTGTTCCTATGTCTGCCCGGCCAAGCGTCCTCTGGTTCAGACCAACAAACTGGCAAAAGCCATGCTCCAAAGCTATAAGAAACTGCAAGAAGAGGCCAAGAAGGCCAAAGAAGCCCAAGGGCAGACGGATAAGGAGGCTCCCAAGAAATGAACAAACTCATTGTCACCGCTTCGCCCCACATTAAAAGCGGCACCACCACGTCCCGCATTATGCAAGACGTGCTGATCGCCCTGGTTCCGGCCAGCATTGCCGCTGTGGTTCTGTTCGGGCTCCGGGCCCTTCTGGTCATTGCCGTCAGCGTGGCCGCCAGTGTTCTGGCCGAATGGCTCTATGAAAAGGTCACCGGCCGGCCCAACACCGTAGGCGACTGCTCTGCCGCCGTCACGGGACTTCTTTTGGCTCTGTCCCTTCCCGTCAGCATGCCTCTGTGGCAAGTAGTGCTGGGGGATGTCGTGGCCATTATTGTGGTCAAACAGCTGTTCGGCGGCATTGGCCACAACTTTGCCAACCCGGCGGTCACCGCCCGGATTGTCCTGATGCTGGCCTTCACGGCAGCTGCCACCACCTGGACTCAGCCCAACTTTGCCGGCGCCTTTTCCTCTGTAGACGCCGTTTCCTCCGCCACACCTCTGGCTCTCATTGAGTCCGGCAATGGTGCTTCCCTTCCCAGCCTGCCCCAGATGCTTCTGGGCATCCATATGGGCTGCCTGGGAGAGACCTGCTCTGTGGCTTTGCTTCTGGGCGGCATCTATCTCATGGTTCGCCGGGTCATTTCCTGGCACACACCGGTGGCCTTCCTGGGAACCTTGTTTGTCTGCACCGCCCTTTTGGGGCAGGCGCCTGTGTACCAGGTGCTCTCTGGCGGCGCCATCATCGGAGCCTTCTTTATGGCCACCGACTATTCCACCACACCTTCTACCAACCTGGGCCGCATTCTCTTCGGCATTGGCTGCGGCCTTCTGACAACTGTGATCCGGGTCTATGGCAACTACCCGGAAGGGGTCTCCTTCTCCATCTTACTGATGAACATTGCCACACCCTATCTCTCCCGGCTCACCCGGCATAAAGCTCTGGGAGGTGTGAAAGCATGAAAAAAGAGATTGTAGCGC
Organism: uncultured Oscillospiraceae bacterium; assembly: GCA_944386835.1. Classification (GTDB taxonomy): domain Bacteria; phylum Bacillota; class Clostridia; order Oscillospirales; family Oscillospiraceae; genus CALXCQ01. The sequence continues at coordinate 12,039 of CALXCQ010000125.1, forward strand.
CCATTGCGGTGCTGACCGTGATTTGTCTGTTTATCGCCGCCATACTGGCTTTCACCAATCAGGTGACGGCTCCTATTATCAAAGCGGCGGCAGACCAGCGGGCGGAACAGGCCCGGCTGGAAACCATGCCGGAAGCCGACGGCTTCACCAAGCTGGAATGTTCCGGTCTGCCGGAAACCGTCCAGGAAGTCTATGAAGCCAACAACGGCGCAGGCTATGTGTTTATGCTGAAGACCAAAGGCTACGGCGGAGATATGGAACTGATCTGCGGCATTGACGGGGAAGGAAAAATCACCTCCTGTAAGACCCTGTCCCATTCGGAGACAGCCGGTGTCGGTGCCAAGACTGCCGAAGAGCCCTTCCGCAGCCAATTCACTGGTGTCGGGGAAGATCTGGCAGGGGTCTCGGCCATTTCCGGCGCCACCATTTCCTCCACCGCTTACATTGGCGCCATCCAAGACGCCTTCACAGCCTATAACCTGGTAAAGGAGGGTGCACAATGAAAAAATCCAGTTCTCTTTCCGTCCTCTTAGACGGAATCATCAAGGAAAACCCAGTACTGGTTTTAATCCTGGGTACCTGTCCCACTTTGGCTCTGACCACCCAGGCGTCCAACGCCATCGGCATGGGCATTGCCGCCACTTTGGTTCTGTTATGTTCCAACATGGCCATTTCTGCCCTTCGGAAAGTGATTCCCGACAACGTCCGGATCCCTTGCTATATTGTGCTCATCGCCGGCTTTGTTACGGTGGTGGAAATGTTGGTAGAGGCTTACGCCTATTCCCTGTATGAATCTCTGGGTATCTATTTACCATTGATCGTCGTCAACTGTATTATTTTGGGCCGTGCAGAAATGTTTGCCAGTAAAAACGGCATTGGCGCCTCTGCTCTGGACGGTATCGGCATGGGCATCGGCTTTACTCTGGCCATGCTGGCCATGGCTACCATCCGGGAAATCTTCGGCGCCGGCACCTGGTTCGGCATGCCCATTCCCTTCTTCTGCGACAATCCCATTTCCATCCTGGCCCAGCCCCCCGGAGGTTTCTTTGTCTACGGTCTTTTGATCGCCATTGTAAACAAGGCCACCCATGGCAAGGCCATCAAGAAAAAGGATTTCGGCTGCGACGACTGTCCCTCTGCCGCTACCTGCGGTATGACAGGCGGCTGCAATAAGGAGGGAAGTGCCGTATGAGAAGTCTGATTGTAATTATGATGGGCGCAGTTCTGGTCAACAACTACGTCCTCTCCCAGTTCCTGGGCATCTGTTCCTTCCTGGGCGTCTCCAAGAAGCAGGACCAGGCCACCGGCATGAGCCTGGCGGTTATCTTCGTTATGCTTCTGGCCACGGCTGTCACCTGGCCCATTCAAACCTTCCTTCTGGACCCCAACAAACTGGGCTATTTGCAGACCATTGTGTTCATTCTGGTCATTGCAGCCCTGGTCCAGCTGGTAGAAATCGTCATGAAGCGGTATACCCCGGCACTGCACACGGCCCTGGGCGTCTATCTGCCCCTGATTACCACCAACTGCGCCGTTCTGGGCGTTGCCATTGACAACATTGACGCTTCCTATACCTTCCTGGAATCCATGGTCAATTCTCTCGGCTGCGGCCTGGGCTACTTCCTGGCCATGGTCCTGTTCTCCGGCGTCCGTTCCCGGATGGAAGATGCCAAGCCCCCCAAGTCGTTTGAAGGGCTGCCGTTAACCCTGATTGCCGCGGCCATTGTGTCCGTATCCTTCTTTGGCTTTGCCGGCATCATTGAAAACCTGTTTGGGTAAGGAGGGTGCGCAAATATGAATCCAGTTTTGCTTGCGGCCATTTCGGTCGGTATTATCGGTCTTATCTGCGCCGTAATGCTGGCAGTGGCCTCCAAGATCATTGCCGTAAAGGAAGATGAGACCTTTCTGCGCCTGCGGGAGTGCCTGCCCGGCGCCAACTGCGGTGCCTGTGGTTATGCCGGCTGCGACGGCTATGCCCATGCGCTGCGGGAAGGCGGCGTCAAGCCCAACTTGTGCGTTCCCGGCGGCGACACGGCTGCCACAAAAATCAGCCAGCTTCTGGGCGTAGAGTTTGAAGACGTGGTTGAGCAGGTGGCTTTCGTCCGCTGTAACGGCGACTGCAACAACACCAGCGATAAAATGGAATACCACGGCATCCAGTCCTGTAAAGCCGCCAAGCTGTTCTTCGGTGGCAGCGGCAAGTGTACTTACGGCTGTCTGGGCCTGGGCGACTGCGCCAGCGTCTGCCCCAACGATGCCATCTGCATCAAAGACGGCCTGGCACGGGTCAACCCTCGTCTGTGCGTCGGCTGTGGCCTGTGTGCCAAGGAGTGCCCCAACGGTCTGATTGCCGTTCTGCCGGATACGGTCAAAGTGATCGTCCGGTGCCGGAACACAGACAAGGGTGGCGCCACCCGGCAGGAATGCAGCGTAGGCTGTATCGGTTGTAAAAAGTGTGAAAAAGAGTGCCCCGCCGGTGCCATTACCGTCAACACCAACCTGGCCTTTGTGGATTACACCAAATGTACCAACTGCGGCCACTGTCAGGAAGTCTGCCCCTCCGGCTGTATCTTCATCGGCAACTTCTCTGGCGCCCACAAAGCCAAATAGCTCCCGGCTTTTTCAGCTGGTCTTTTCAGAGCCCCGGAACTCCATAGGTTCCGGGGCTCTTTCTGTCTTTTGGATACGGTGCATCTTGTATTTTGTTTGCCCGGCTCACGCCGGGAACCCGTTCGTCCGGCTTACTCTGAGCCTGCCCCGGACCGGCTTTGGACCTGTCCTCTGGGTTCCGCTGGAAATCTCACCTGTCTGTCTTACCGGAAACCGGTCCGCTTTTTCCTGCACACTCTTCTCCCATGCCTGCCGGTTGCCTCTTTTCCCCATCGGCTTTCCCGGACCTTCCTGCCGCCGCCTCCTCCCTTGCCCTCACTCTGTCCCCGGTTCTCGCCTTTATCTTCCTGCCGTCTCCACCCATCCGCCTCTGCTCCCGCTCTCTTCTTTTTCGTTTTCTCTGCTTTCCCTTTTCCCCATCCGTTGCCTCTGCTCAGCCGTCTTTGCCCCTGCCCTTCTCTCCGCCCGGAACAACGACTCCTTCGCTCTGTTCTCCTTCTCCGGCTGGCGCCCCCACCTGACACCGTTTCCGGTAAGCCGGTAAGCTTTTTCCGTTTTTTAGTTAGTTACGTCAAATTCTGTTTCATTGTCGCATTGATCTATTTCTTCCATCCGAAAAAATTTCCGGATATTTCGTTTAAATCCGTATTTTTTTATCGTTACCCACCTTTTCGCACCCAATAGATATATTCTTAAATAGCACAATATAACTTCCTCAGAACAAAAAAACTCCGCGGATTACGGGCAGAAAGAAGTGCAAGCCGTCAGAAGTCTACAAAAAATTTTGGAATTCTCCCAAAATACCATTGAAAATTGGGACTCTGTATGGTATCGTGACAATAGATATGCTGTTATTTTGCCCCTTCGCATGGATGAGTTTGGAAGAAATATCAGTATTTTATTCTTGATAAAAGGATAATAGGAGGTAGCACATTGAGCAGACTAGAAATCAAAACTCCCAGCCAGGCACAGAGTGTTGTGGAGAGTCTATACCGCACGGTGGAACGGCGGATTGCCGCCAGTCCTCCTGGTCTGTGTCCGGTGGATATGGCACTCAATTTTCTCAACTTGTGTCATGCCCAATCCTGCGGCAAATGCGTCCCCTGTCGGATTGGCCTGGGGCAGTTGTCCAGCTTAATGGAAAAGGTGCTCGATGGCACCGGTACCATGCGCACCCTGGAAATTCTGGAGCAAACCGCTCAGACCATTGTGGACTCCGCCGACTGTGTTATCGGCACCGATGCGGCCAATCTGGTCCTCATGGGCCTGAAGGGATTCCGGGAAGACTATGTGGAACACGTCACCCATCACCGCTGTCTGGGGAATCTGAAAAACCCGGTCCCCTGTGTGGCTCTGTGCCCGGCCGGCGTCGATATTCCCGGCTATGTGGCCCTGGTTTCCCATGGAAAATACCAGGAAGCGGTCAAACTGATCCGGCGAGACAACCCCTTCCCCATCGCTTGCGCCTATATCTGCGAACATCCCTGCGAGGCCCGCTGCCGCCGCAGCATGATTGACGATCCCATCAATATTCGTGCTCTGAAGCGATATGCGGTGGACCATGCCGGGGTTGTGCCCAATCCTCCTTGTGCTCCGGCAACCGGGAAAAAGGTGGCCATTATCGGTGGCGGCCCCGGCGGCCTGTCCGCAGCCTACTATCTGGCACTCATGGGCCATCAGGTGACTTTGTTTGAAAAGCAAAAACAGCTGGGCGGCATGCTCCGGTACGGAATTCCCAGCTATCGGTTCCCCCGGGAAAAGCTGGACGAAGAAATTGCCTCCATTCTCTCCGTGGGTATTGAAGTGCGCACCCAGGTAGACGTGGGTGTCGACATCAGCTTTGAAGCGCTGAAGGCAGAATATGACTGTCTGTACATAGCCATTGGTGCCCAAACCGACAAGAAGACGGGCATTCCCGGCGAGGACAGCTATGGGGTTATCTCCGCTGTTCAAATGCTTCGGGAAATTGGCGACAACCAGATGCCGGACTTCTCCGGTAAAAACGTGGTAGTGGTCGGCGGCGGCAACGTGGCCATGGACGCCACCCGGAGTGCCATTCGTCTGGGCGCCAAGAAAGTCTCTTGTGTCTACCGCCGCCGTCAGGCGGACATGACCGCTCTGGCAGAGGAAGTGGAAGGCGCGATCGCCGAAGGGGCAGAGCTTCTGACCTTGCAGGCGCCATTGCGGGTAGAAAGTGATGAAGACGGCAACGCAGTTGCCCTGTGGACCCAGCCCCAGGTCATCGGCGTTATGGACAGCGCAGGCCGGCCCCGGCCCAACAATGCCAGCGTAGAGCCCCAGCGCATTCCTGCCGATATCATTATCATTGCCATTGGCCAGGGCGTAGAGTCCCACGGCTTTGAACAGTCCGGTGTTCCCGTCAAACGGGGAACCCTGGTGGCCAAGACCAGCAGCCAGCTGCAAAACATGGACGGCGTCTTTGCCGGCGGCGACTGCGTCACCGGTCCTGCCACCGCCATTCGGGCTATTGCCGCCGGTAAGGTGGCCGCGGCCAATATTGACGAATATCTGGGCTATCACCATGTCATCGACGTGGATGTGGAAATTCCCAGTCCCAAATTTGACAACAAGCCGCCCCACGGTCGGATCAACACCGCCGAGCGGGAAGCCTGTGTCCGGAAACATGATTTCCAGTGCATTGAGTGTGGCATGAGCGATGAAGAAGCGGATCTGGAATCCTCCAGATGTCTGCGCTGCGACCACTTCGGCTATGGAAACTTCAAAGGAGGTCGTGTAGGAAGATGGTAACCTTAACAATCGACAATCAGACGGTCACTGTGGCCGAAGGCACCACAATTCTGGAGGCTGCCAAATCCGCCAACATTACCATTCCCAGTCTCTGCTATTTAAAGGATCTCAACGAGATCGGCGCCTGCCGGGTCTGCGTTGTGGAAATCGAGGGCATCACCCGGCTGGTTCCCGCCTGTGTCAACGTGGTCTCTGAGGGAATGGTCGTCCATACCAACTCCGCCCGGGTTCGTTCGGCCCGCCGGACCAATCTGCGGCTGATTATGTCCCAGCACGACTGCCGGTGCGCCGTATGTCTCCGCAGTGGCAACTGCACCTTGCAGAAGCTTGCCAACGATCTGAACCTGTTCTATCTGCCCTACCCTACTCAGATTCCCAAAAAGCGGTGGGGTTACGACGCGCCTCTGATTCGGGATGAGAGCAAGTGCATTAAATGTATGCGCTGTATCCAGGTATGCGATAAGATTCAGTCCCTCAACGTGTGGGACGTATCCGGTACCGGCTCCCGCACCACGGTAGACGTGTCCCTCAACCGTTCCATTTTGGAAGCGGACTGCGCCTACTGTGGCCAGTGTGTTACCCACTGCCCCACGGCAGCTCTCAGCGCCCGGGACGACACAGAGAAGGTATTTGACGCGCTGAACGATCCGGAGCTGGTCACGGTGATTCAGATTGCTCCTGCCGTCCGGACAGCATGGGTGGAGTCCTTCGGCCTGGATCCGGAAACTTTCACCGTCAACCATCTGGTGGCAGCTCTGCGGGCCATGGGCTTCGACTACATTTTCGACACCAATTTCTCCGCCGACCTGCCCATTATGGAAGAGGGCAGCGAGTTCCTCGAGCGGTTCACCCACACGGAAAACTACCAGTGGCCCATGTTTACCTCCTGTTGTCCTGGCTGGGTCCGGTTCCTCAAGTCTCAGTATCCGGAGTATACCGACAATCTTTCTACTGCCAAGTCTCCCCAGCAGATGTTCGGCGCCGTAGCGAAAAGCTACTTTGCTGAAAAGATGGGGATCGATCCTCATAAGATGCGGGTCATTTCTGTCATGCCCTGCATTGCCAAAAAGAGCGAGTGCGCCATTGACTCCATGAAGGACGCCTGCGGTGATCCGGATGTGGACATTGTCATCACTACCCGGGAACTGGTCCGCATGATGCGGATGGAGCACCTGGATCCCACGGTCCTGAAGCCGCAAAACTTTGACTCTCCTCTGGGTTCCAGCACCGGTGCAGCCGTGATTTTTGGCGCCACCGGCGGCGTTATGGATGCGGCTCTGCGCAGCGCTTACTACCTGGTCACCGGCAAGAACCCGGATGCCGATACCTTTGCTCAGGTGCGGGGCATGGACGGCTGGAAAGAAGCAGTCTTCCAGATTCCCGGCGCTGGGGATATCAACGTAGCCATTGTCAGTGGTCTGGGCAACACCCGGAAACTGATGGAACAGCTGCGCAAAGGCAAAGTATCTTATGACTTTGTGGAAGTCATGGCCTGTCCCGGCGGTTGCGCCGGCGGCGGCGGCCAGCCTATTCACGACGGACAGGAGCTGGCAGAAAAGCGTGGCAATGTGCTGTGGCACCTGGACAAAGCCTCTGCCATCCGCTATTCCCACGAGAATCCGGATATTCTGGAACTCTACCGGGACTATCTGGAAAAGCCTCTGGGCGAAAAATCCCACCATCTTCTGCATACAGATCATCACAGCTGGACAATGCCTTTACGGCCAGAGCGTTAACACATTGCTGCAAAAAGCCCGCCCCGGGAAGATTACCCGGAGCGGGCTTTTTCACGCGATCTTAAGGGGAAACCCCTTGAAAGCTCCCCGCAGACTTCATTGTGGTTTTTACTGATAGGGTGGCTGTGTTCCCTCTGGCGGGATTCTCTGTGGCCATACCCTGACCTTCCCCCGCTCTTGGCGCTTTTGAGACGGTAATCTGTCCCCTCTCCTGGCTGTTCACAACTACAGCCGTCATCCTCTCACAGCTTTTTACAACTACAGCCGGCTCCGTTTTATGGCTTTTACAACTACGGCCGTCTTCCTTTCACGGCCCTTCACCGCTGCAACGATCCCCTCGGCCTTTTTAAGCTTTTCAAGACGGCATCCTGCCGTTTTTTCTCCCTTGTGGCCCTTCACAACTGAGGCTTTCTGCCTTCGCTTCTCTTTGGGCCTGTGTCCTCTGCCTTTTCTGCCGGGCCTTTTCCAAAGCGAACCCCTTCTCAGGCCTTACCGATACAGGGGCAATACCACTTCTGCCACAAACTGGGACTTTTCCTGATAGAGAATCAGTTGACCGCGCAGTCGTTCCATGACCTTCTGACAGGTTTTCAGCCCAATTTTGGTGCTCTCCACAGGATTGGGACTTTCCGGCACCCAGTTGGAAATACAGATGCGCAGAAGATTCGCTTCTTTTTCCGCCATGACCACCACCGGCCGGGACTTGTCGGCATGCTTTTCCACATTGGAAAACAGGTTGTCAAAGACCCGTTTTAAATACTGCATATCTGCCCCAATCCGGCAGCTCTCTTTTAACGGTGCCTCATGGACCCGGAAGCCCTTAAGCCGCAGGAGGGCCACTGACTCTCCCAGAAGTTGCTCCAAAACCGGCTGGGCATCATACAGTTCCAGGGCCATCGGCTCTTCCCCGGCTCCGAAGGCCAGGAAATACTGGAACAGTTTTTCTGTCAGATCTTTCAGTTGCATGGCTTTGTCCCGGCTGACCGTCAGGTATTCCCGCAGCTGTTCCGGCGACTGGTACTGTCCGCCGGCTGCCAGATCCAGGTAGCCGATGAGCGCCGTCAGAGGCGTACGAATATCGTGAGAAATCGCAGTGAGCAAATCACTGTTGGCCTGATAGGCCATTTTTTCCTTTTGAATCCGGCCCAAAATGGTCCGGCGCATCACGTCCGTCTCCCGTGCCAGCAAAGACAGCTCGTCTTTCCCTTTTAGCTGAATCTCCTTGTCAAAGTTTCCGCCACTGACCTGCCGGACCGTCTGAGAAAGTTCAATGACCGATTTGGTCACATACCGGTTATACAGAAGAATCACCAGCGTAAACACGGCGCAGGCAAAGGCCATGGAGGCAATGTCACAGAACGTATAGAGCCGGGAAATGGAATAGTCCAGAATTTCCGCAGTCACAGGCCCGTCCACAAAGAAAATGGTAAAAACGGCATGGTCCGCCGACGCGTTGTTCCGATAGAGATTTCCCTGGGCATCCACGCCCCACCAGCCGGTGCCGTAAGCATAGCTTTCGTCCCGGTAGAGGAGCAGGTACAGATTTCCCTCCTGTGCCAACCACTGGCCAATGGCCTTGGTATCGGTGGAGCGCACTTGATTCTCCTGGACATACTGGTTCAGGGACTGGGCATGTTCTTCATTGCGCCGGATAATGGCCGTCCGGTTGAGATAGTAAAAGTCAATGAGCTCGCTGGAACCTGTCTGCACCAAAAAGAAGGTACTGATCCCCAGGATACCGGCCAACAGCATGGCATAGACCATTTTGGCCCGCAGGGACCACCACCATTTCTGCTTAATCAATTTGATACCCCTTTCCCCAAACCGTCCGGATCAGCGTCGGGTTTGCCGGGTCCAATTCCAGTTTTTTTCGCAGATTCAAAATATGTACCATGACGGTATTGGTAGAAGAGGGCAGATATTTTTCCTGCCACACGTCTTCATAGATACTTTCCACACTGACCGGTGTTCCCCGGTGCTCCAGAAGGTAGCGGATAATCTCCGCTTCTTTCTCTGTCACTTCCACCGTCTGGCCGTCTTTATAGACACTGCGGCCATCCAGTGAGACTACGCCTGCGTTGGTAAAGGCCTCCAGCTCATGCTTGCCCCGGTACACCTGGTAACGGCGGAGCAGGGATTTGACTTTTAAGAGCAATTCTGCCTGGGAAAAGGGCTTGGTCAGGTAGTCGTCTCCGCCGCTGTGATAGGCGCTCATTTTATCTGTTTCCTGAGATTTGGCCGTCAGGAACAAAATGGGCGCCATGGAATACTTGCGAATTTCCTGACAGGCTGTTACCCCGTCCATTTCCGGCATCATAATATCCAGAAGGATCAGATCGATGGAGGCATTTTTTTGCAAAACTTCCAAAGCCTGCTTTCCATTTGCGGCCTCCAAGACCGTAAAGCCGTCGGCACAAAGCAGAATATTCAAAATATTCCGGATATCCGGCTCATCGTCTACAATCAGGATTTTACTACTAGATTCCAAAAGAAGCCACCTCCCGTTTCATCTTAGCACAGGGCCAAAGCTCTTGGCCACTGTTTGTCCCCTTTTTTAAGAAATCTTAAGTATCTTTCCCCTGCCTGGTATGTTAGAATGAGTCCGGGAACTTTTTACAAGTTTTTCAGTCTAATTAGAAGGCGGTTTTCCGCATTCCCGAAGAGAAAGGTTGGTGCCTACTATGGCAGATGTGTTTACCCCCGCTGAGCAGGAGGTCTCCCCTCCTTCTGCCCCCATTCCGCCCTCTGCGCCGAAAATGGCGGCGAAAAAGAGAAAGCGGCGCAAAAAGATAATTAAAACCCTGATTACACTGGTCATTCTGGCCGGAGTCGTAACCGGCGGTGTCATCGGTTTTCAAAAACTTTTCCAGGAAGAAGAAGGGGACGTGCAGATTCTCACGGACTTCTCCTCCCGGGGCAGCATTACCAGTATGGTGGAGGGTTCCGGTGTAGCGCTTCCCAAAAACAGCGCCAGTATCACGTTAACCACCGCCGGCATGGTAGAAGACCTCTATGTCTCAGAAGGCGATTATGTCACAGCGGGCACCGCTCTTTACCGGATCAGCAGTCCCACTACGGAAGAAGCGGTGACCAAGGCGCAAAAGACGGTGGAAAATCACCAGAAAGAGTTGAACAAACTCTATGAATCTGTCAACGATCTCAATATCCGCGCAGAGTACGCCGGCAAACTTCTGGAAGTCCAGGACATTCAGGTGGGGCAGGACGTCTCGGCCGGCCAGACCATCGCCACGCTGGTAGACGACAACAAACTGCGGCTGCATCAGTATTTCAGCTATGCCTATGAAGACGACATCTATGTTGGGCAGTCTGCCACCATTTCCATTCCCTCTTCCATGTCTCAAATTTCCGGCACGGTGGAATCCATCAACAAAGTAGAGCGGATTTCCCCGGAGGGCTCAGTCCTGTTTGAAGTGGTACTGGTCATGAACAACCCGGATACGCTGACAGCCGACATGGTGGCTTCCGCCACGTTAACCACATCTTCCGGCGAAACCATCTACCCCTACGAATCCGGGAAGCTGGAATATTACCGTACCACCACCATTACTGCCAAAACCAGTGGTCCTGTTGAGTGGGTAAACCTGACCAACTATGCCAAAGTAACCGCTGGCCAGGATTTGGTTCGTCTGGGTGCAGAAGACAATGAGGCGGAAATTGCCTCTTTGGAAAACCAGCTGCAGACGGCCCAGGAATCTTTGAAAGAGGCCCAGGATAATTTGGATAAATTGAACGCTGTGGCGCCCATCGACGGCACGGTCCTGAGTATTGGTCTGGTCGTGGGAGAAGAAGCAGCCAGTGGCACGGTAGCGATTAACATCGCCGACACCACCACCATGGTGATTAACGCCCAGATTGACGAGCGGAATGTCTCCTATGTCAAAACCGGTATGGCGGTAGATATCGATCAGTGGGGTACTCCCTTTACCGGCATTGTGGAATCGGTAAGCCTCAACGGTAAATATGAAAACGGCATCTCCACATTCCCCACGGTCATCACAGTAGACAATGCAGATGGCACCATGATGAGTGGCAGCTACGTAAACTTCAGCTTCGCCGCCAGCCAGGTGGACGACTGTGTCATTGTCCCCATTCAGGCAGTCAAAAACGTGGAAACTGCCGACGGCAGTGCCAGCGTCGTCTTTGTCAAGAGCGAAACACCGCCGGAAGACACGGTGGAACTGTTGACACCTCCGGAAGGCATCCCCGAAGGATTTTATCCGGTTGTGGTGAAAACGGGCATTTCCGATACTTATAATGTAGAAATTGTCTCCGGTCTGGACGAAGGCGTGGAAGTATTCACCCAAGTGATGAAGAGCAATGCTTCAAGTTGGTGATTGCCATGTTGATTGATATTCGAAATGTGTATAAAATCTATGGAGAAGGGCTGGAAAGTGAAGTTCGGGCTCTGGACGGCGTTACCGTAGGGATTGATCGTGGGGAGTTTGTAGCCGTAGTCGGCGCTTCCGGCTCCGGAAAGTCCACACTGATGAACGTTCTGGGCTGCCTGGATATTCCCACCTACGGCGACTATTTCCTGGACGGTCAGGATGTAGCGGAGCTGACAGACAAAGAACTGTCCCACATCCGCAACAAGCAGATCGGTTTTATTTTCCAGGGATTTAACCTGATTCCGGAGCTAACCGCTTTGGAAAATGTAGAGCTGCCCCTGATCTACCAGGGAATTCCCGCTTCCAGGCAAAAGGATATGGCCATGGAGGCTTTGGAACGTGTAGGGCTGGCAGGCCGGAGTAAGCACCGGCCTTCGGAGATGTCCGGCGGTCAGCAACAGCGTGTTGCCATTGCCCGGGCCATTGCCACCCGGCCTCCCATTATTATGGCCGACGAGCCCACCGGCGCTCTGGACTCCAAAACCGGCTTGGAAGTTCTGGCATTTTTGCAACAGCTGAATCGGGAAGGCAGCACCATTCTTCTGATTACCCACGACAACTCCATTGCCGCCACAGCCCGACGTATAATTCGTATCTCTGACGGCAGAATTCTTGAAGACGTCCGACAGGAGGTGGATTGGTATGAAACTAAGGCAATCGTTTAAAATGGCGTTTAAATCCATCCTCAGCAAAAAAGGACGTTCCTTTCTGACCATGTTGGGCATTATTATCGGTATTGCTTCCGTCATGACCATCGTCTCCGTGGTCAGTGGCTATAACAAAAAGTCCATGGAGTACTATGAAAGCATGGGTACCAACCGGGTCAGCGTCTACGCTCAGCGGTACTATGGCAGCAATGAATCGGTATTTGAAGACCTGTATGACTACTGCCTGAGTTTAGGCGACATCGTTTTGGGTATCACGCCCCAGGCCTATGCTTACAGCGCGGTGGTCAAATACGGGGCCAAAAGCAGCGACAGCATGGAATACCCTCCGGAAATGTACTTAGGCAGCGATCAATACGCCATCTGTAACAATTTTACCATCGGCAAAGGCCGGGATATCAGCTTTATTGACATTCAGAACTACAGCCAGGTCTGCGTCATGGGCGCCCGGGCTGCCCGGAACTTTTTCGACTACAAAGATCCTGTAGGGGAGACCATTACGGTCAATGGCATTCCCTTTACGGTCATCGGCGTCTATGAAGAAAAGGACCCGGACAGCAGCTGGTCTTTGGACAATGTGGTAATTTTCCCCTATTCCGCCAGCCGGGTATTCGGCCAGCGGGTGGACATGAGCCAGTACATTATCAAAGTCGTCGATTCCAAATCCGTCAACGAGGTCATTACCCGTTTGGAAGGCTTCCTCACCGGCGCAATTCCCTCGGGAACCGGCAGCTACTCCGTCTACTCTGACAATCAGTGGATGGAAAGCGAAAACGAAATGGCCCTGATGATGAGTCTGGTTTTGGGTGGCATCGCTTTTATTTCCCTTTTGGTAGGCGGCATCGGCATCATGAATATTATGCTGGTAACGGTCACCGAACGGACGCGGGAAATCGGCATCCGCAGGGCAATCGGCGCCCAGCGGAAATCCATTGTAACCCAGTTCCTGATTGAAGCGGCCATGATTTGCGGTATCGGCGGGATTCTGGGAATTGGCGTGGGCTTCCTTGGGACCGTAATTGCAGGAAAGCTCATTGTCCATATGTTTCTTTTGCCCTCCGCCCTTATTACGGCGGGAGCTTTCGCGTTCTCTGTAGTCTTGGGCATTATTTTTGGTATGTACCCGGCGATCAAGGCCTCTGGCCTGCAACCTGTTGTGGCGCTTCGTGCGGAATAAGGAGGAAATCATGAAAACGACGCGTATTCTTTCTCTGGTATTGGCCATTGTGCTAGTGGCCGGACTTTTCCCCGTAACTGCCGGGGCCACTGCTACCGGCCCTGTTTTTACGGACATTTCCGATGCCGAAACTGCCCGGAACGTAGAAATTCTGCGGATGATGGGCGTGATTGACGGCATGGGCGGCGGCCTGTTTCAGCCGGACGGCAAGCTGACCCGTGCTCAGTTCTGCAAAATGGCCATCACCATGATGGGTCAGGCAGAGGCCATCGGGCAGTATAAAGACTTTACCATTTTCCCGGATGTTCGGGGTACCCACTGGGCTGCCGGGTATATCAATCTGGCCGTTCGGGGCGAAACCAAGCTGCTCTCCGGCTATCCCAGCGGCACCTTTGGCCCGGACGATCTGATTACCTATGCCCAGGCCGTCACCATTCTGATGCGGCTTCTGGGCTACCAGGACGACACCGTAGGTGTCATCTGGCCGGACGGCTATTTGAGCACAGCTGCTACCATTGGCCTGACTTCCGGTCTTTCGCTGTCAGCCAACGCCTCTTTGACCCGTGCCCAGGCGGCTAAGCTGTTTGTAAACCTTCTGGACACCCACGTAAAGGACACATCTACTCCTTATGTGGAGACCATCTCTGGCAGCACCGTGAAAGATGTTGTGCTTCTGTCGGTAGACCACAAGGCGGACGACGGCACGGAGCATACCATGCTGACCTCCGAAGGCACCTATAAGCCTTCCAAAGTGCAGCCCTCCACCGTTCTGGAAGGCACCAAGGGCACGGTAGTTCTGGACAAAAACGGTCTGTGCCTCACCTTCCTGCCCAACCGTGGCGGCAGCTACCAGACCATCACCATTTCCGTAGCCAAGTCGGATCATCTCCAGGACGCCTCCGGAAAGCAGTACCCGGTCAGCACAAAGACGACGGTATACTACGAAGGCAAGACCAGCACCTATGCGGAAATTTTCAAGTCTCTGCGTACCGGTACGGTAGCCACCGTCTACTACAATGCAGCGGGTGTTGCTGACTATGTATTTGTCAGCTCTACTGCGGCTACCGATGCCGTTATTATTGACAAAGACGGCTCTTCTGCCAACCTGAGCCTGCTCACCGGCTCTTCCACCCAGTATACCATCTATAAAAACGGTGCTCTGTCCTCTGTGGGAGAACTGCGGCAGTATGACGTAGCTACCTACGATTCCGCCACAAAGATTGTCCATGTGAGCGACACCCGTCTGACCGGTTGCTATGAAGATGTATATCCCAATCTGGAAGCGCCTTCTCAGATTACGGTTATGGGTATCACCTTCAACGTGCTTCCCAGCGCCGTATCTGATCTGGCCCGGTTTAAAATCGGCAATACAGTCACCCTCCTTCTTACCAGGGACAACCAGGTGGCCGGTGCTATGGCGCCTTCCACCGATGCTTTAAACAATACCTGCGGCATTGTCACCGCTGTTTCGGAAGACTCAGCTACCGTAGAGCTGTTTAACGGTCTGACTGTCTCCGGCGACCCGGGCCTCAATGCCAACTCCGTTGACAACTATATCGGGCAGCTGGTGAAAGTTTCCTCCTACAAAGTCGGACAGATCTCCTTGTCCCGTCTGAGCAGTACCTCTATCGGCGGCAATTTTGATACGGTCAACCGGACGATTGGCTCCACCACCGTCACCGACAATGTCCAGATCTTTGAAAAGGTGGGCAACAGCGGTCTGACCCAGATTGCCTACGCTGAGCTGCCACAGACCATCTCCGCCAGTAAAATTGTCTACACCGGCCGGGACTACGCCAACCGGATCAACGTCATCGTCCTGGACGACGTAACAGGTGACCGCTACACCTATGGTATTTTCCATAAGGAGCAGAAGGAAGTCACCGACAGCTTCGGCACCAGCCGTCTGACTGTTCTGTCCGTAGCCTATGACAACGAGAAGGAAACACCGGCTCTGCCCGGCGGCGGCAACTATGCCGACGGCAGTTTCGGCGGTCTGGTTCTGTCTGTAGACGGCAATCGGATTGCCAATTCCATTGCCCTGAACAAAATTTCCAATGTGGCTTTCAACACCTGGAACGGCGACGAATCGGTTACGGTACAGGGTATCACCTATCCCATTGCAGAAGACGTACGCTGCTATAACAGCACCACTCAGCGATGGATGTCACTGGATGCGGCCCGTTCCTTTGCTTCCAGCGCCGATCTGTACTATGATCGCACCGCAGACCAGGGCGGTAAAGTTCGGGTTATCGTCGTTTCCCAATAAATTTCATTTCCCAGCAATCTAAAATCAAAGCAGGCTCCTTTGGGGCCTGCTTTGTGTGACATGCCGGACGCAGTTGCGTCCGGCATGCCTGCTTTTACCGGTCTGATACGGCTCTGACCGCCAGCCTTTCCTTTCTGTTCTCTTTCGGGATGCTTTCTCCGGATCGTTTTCAGGCGCCGGGCGGTTCCTTCTCTTTCATCCGTTCCCGGATGCCCTGGCAGCTGCTTTTCCTGTCGGTTCTTCCGGTGTACTCTGCAATCGCTTTCCATTCCACCAGTCCCCACTCCCCGGCTGCTCCTTCTCTTCCGCCAGTTCCCGGATGCCCTGACAGTTGCTTTTCCTGCCAGTTTCCCTGGTACTCCAGCTGCCGCTTTCCCTCTTTTCCTCTCGGAACCCGGTCAGCGGCTTTGTCCCTGCCCCCGGTCAAAGCCGGTCCTTTTTCAGATCTCCATTGGGTTTGACAGGTTTTTTCCATGGGAGTATACTGAAAGAAACGGAAAACACCGAATGGTTACAGGAGGCAGTTGCCCATGAAACGCTATATTCTGGCTCTGGACGAAGGGACTACCAGCACCCGGGCCATTCTCTTTGATCGCACATTACATACCATTTCCATGGCCCAGCGGGAATTTCGGCAGATCTATCCCCAGCCCGGCTGGGTGGAGCAGGACCCTATGGAGGTGTTTGCCTGCCAGTACGCCACCATGACAGAGGCCATCGCCAAATGTGGAGCCAATCCCCGGGAGATTGCCGCAATCGGCATCACCAATCAGCGTGAGACCACGGTCGTCTGGGACCGGCACACAGGCATGCCCGTCTGCAACGCCATTGTCTGGCAGTGCCGCCGTACCGCTCCCATCTGTGAAGAGCTGATGGCTGCCGGCCTGGGCCCCTATATTGCTCAGACCACCGGCTTAAAGCCGGATGCCTATTTCAGTGCCACCAAAATCAAATGGATCCTGGACCATGTTCCCGGCGCCCGGGAACGGGCGCAACAGGGAGACCTGCTTTTTGGTACCATGGACACCTGGCTACTGTGGAAACTGACGGAGGGCAAAGTTCACATTACGGACCGGACCAATGCCTCCCGGACCATGCTGTACAATCTGAAAACCCTGGACTGGGATGAAAAGCTTCTTTCCTGTCTGGAAATTCCCAGAGCCATGCTGCCAGAAGTTGTGAGCAGCAGCCAACATTTTGCCGATATCGATGTCCTGGGTGAAACCATTCCCGTCTGCGGGATCGCCGGCGATCAGCAAGCTGCCCTGTTTGGCCAGGGATGTTTTGGTCCGGGCCAGGCCAAAAACACCTATGGTACCGGCTGCTTCCTGCTTATGCACACAGGCCAGGTCCCCTACTACAGTGATAACGGGCTTCTGACCACCATTGCCGCCAGCACACGGGACCAGCCGGTGCAATATGCTCTGGAAGGCAGCGTCTTTGTAGGCGGCGCCGTCATTCAATGGCTGCGGGACGAGCTGCAGTTTTTCCCCACGGCCCCTGAGAGTGAGCAACTGGCCCGGCAGGTAGCCTCCAGCGACGGGGTCTATGTGGTACCAGCTTTTACGGGCCTGGGTGCCCCCTACTGGGACATGTACGCCCGGGGTACCATCGTGGGCCTGAGCCGGGGCTCCAATCGCTGCCACATTACCAGGGCTGCCCTGGAGTCCATCGCCTACCAGACCAACGACGTATTACAGGCCATGAAGGAAACTGCCGGTGCAGAACTCAAGCAGTTAAAAGTAGATGGAGGGGCCAGCGCCAACAATTTGCTGATGCAGTTTCAGGCAGACATTTCCCAAGTGGATGTGGTTCGTCCGGCCTGCCGGGAATCCACTGCTCAGGGAGCCGCCGGTCTGGCCGGTCTGGCGGTGGGTTTCTGGAAAGATTTACAGGAGCTTTCTGCTATCCGTTCCGGCACCACTTTATTCATTCCCAAACTTTCGGAGCCCAACCGAACAGCGCTTCTGGCCGGTTGGAAACGGGCAGTGGCCTGTGCCTCCGGTTGGGCCCGGTAAATGGCGAAAGGAGGAATCGTTATGTTTCACACCTTTGATAAGTCCGTTCCCAGTACCGACAAAGTCCATATGCTCAAAGGGGTCGTATACGTCCCGGAAGGAGAAATCAAGGCCATCGTGCAGGTGGTTCATGGTATGGAAGAACATATCGGTCGCTATGATCCCTTTCTGCGGTTTTTGGCGCAGCGGGGATTCTTGGCCTTTGGGTACGACCATCTGGGCCACGGCCGGACTGCCATCAAATCTGAGGAGCTGGGCTTTTTCGCACGGAAAAACGGGGATCAGATCCTGGTGGACGATGTCCACGCTTTCTTCTCACAGATAAAGGCCCAGTATCCCGGTCACACGTTTATTCTCTTCGGTCACAGCATGGGCTCTTTCATTGCCCGTCTGGTGGCAGCGCAATACGGAAGCGAACTGGACGGCCTGATTCTCAGCGGAACCGGCAGCGCCAATTCCGCTGTAGGCGCCGGTCTTGCGGTATCCCGGCTTGTCCGTCTGCTCCGGGGCAGCCACTACGTCTCGGATCGCCTGGAGGGAATCGCCTTTACCAAGTATAACGATCGCTTCCCGGAGCAGGACGACTATGCCTGGCTGACCCGCAATCCGGAAATTCGGGCCGCCTATGCCGCCGATCCCTTCTGTAATTTTCACTTTTCCGTCTCGGCCTTGCAGGATCTGGCCCGGCTCAACCGGCGCTGCAACGCACCGGCCTGCTTTGAGGCCACCCCGGCGGAACTGCCTATCTTCCTGATTTCCGGCGCGGAAGACCCGGTAGGGGACTACGGCGAAGGGGTCAAGAAGGTAATGCGGGCCTATGAGCGGCGGGGAATTGCCCATTTGTCCATGAAACTGTATGACGGCTGCCGCCATGAGCTTCTCAACGAACTGAACCAGGAGGAAGTTTACGCGGATATTTTGTCTTTTCTATACAGCATTGTGTAGGGACTGCGGGCAGGGAAAAATTCCGAACGCTCTTGAAAGATTCCGATATTTTGTGATAAAATAAGTTTGTTTCCTATAAAAATATAAAGGAGCACTGTCATGAAAGTAATTATTGATACTCCGGAACAGGTCGCGGTTTTGGCAGCACAGCGGTACGTCCGCCTGTTATCTCAAAAGCCCGACGCCGTACTGGGTCTTGCCACTGGCTCCACCCCTCTGGGTCTGTATGCCCAGCTGGTTCGCCTGAACCAGGCCGGCGCCATCAGTTTCCGGCAGGTAACCTCTTACAACCTGGATGAATATGTAGGACTGGACGGAACCCATGACCAATCCTACCGCTATTTTATGAACCACAATTTATTCGATCTGGTGGACATTGACAAGGCCAGGACCTTTGTCCCCTCCGGTCTGGACACTTCCCAGGAAACGGCTGCCGCTTATGACAAGGCCATTCAGGCCGCCGGCGGAATCGATATTCAGCTTCTGGGCATCGGCAACAACGGTCATATTGGGTTTAATGAGCCCAATACGCCTTTCGGCTCCACCACCCACATGGTAGAGCTGACAGCTTCCACCCGGGAAGCCAACTGCCGGTTCTTCCACAGCCTGGACGAAGTCCCCACCCACGCAGTCACCATGGGCATCAAGACCGTTATGCAGGCTAAGTCCATCATTCTCATTGCCTTAGGCCAGGCCAAAGCGGAAATCGTGAAAAAGACCATTCAGGGCCCGGTCACCGAGCTGGTACCTGCTTCCGTTTTACAGCTTCATCCGGATGTAGAGATCTATCTGGACCCGGCGGCGGCAAGTCTTCTCTAACTTTGTACAAAAGCCGCCGTGTGGCGGCTTTTCCTCTGCCGTTTTGGCAGCCTTTTCCAGGGGTAACCGGCTCGGGGCCGCTCCCCTTTAAACTGAAACAGGAGGAACCTTAACCATGTCAAAATATTTTGGAACGGACGGATTTCGCGGAGAGGCCAACATTGACCTCACTGTCGAACACGCCTATCAGATCGGCCGGTTCATCGGCTGGTACTACGGCCAGGACCACAAGTGCAAAGTGGTCATCGGCAAAGACACCCGCCGCAGCGGCTATATGTACGAGGCCGCTCTGGTGGCCGGCCTGACCGCCTCCGGCGCCGACGCCTATTTGCTGCACGTGACCACGACTCCCAGCGTCTCCTATATTGCCAGAACGGAGGACTTTGACTGCGGTATTATGATCTCCGCCAGTCACAATCCCTACTATGACAACGGAATCAAGCTGATTAACGGCCAGGGAGAAAAAATGGAAGATGCCGTCATTGATCGGGTAGAAGACTATCTGGACGGCAACTGCGACCCTATTCCCTATGCCACCCGGGATGCCATCGGCTGTTCTGTAGACTACTCTGCCGGCCGCAATCGGTACATCGGCTACCTGATCTCTCTTTCCCATCACTCTTTCAAAGGGGTCCGGGTCGGCCTGGACTGCTCCAACGGCAGCAGTTTCCGCATGGCCAAGAGCATCTTCGACGCCCTGGGAGCCAAAACCTATGTGATTCACAACGAACCAGACGGCGTCAACATCAACCGTGACTGCGGCTCCACTCACATTGCCAGCCTGCAGCAGTTTGTCCGGGAAAATCATCTGGACGTAGGCTTTGCCTTTGACGGCGACGCAGACCGGTGTCTGGCCGTAGATGAAAATGGCAATCTGGTAGACGGAGATCTGATTTTGTATCTGTACGCCAAATATCTGCAAAAGACCAATATGCTGGACGGCACCAAGGTCGTCACCACCGTCATGAGCAACTTCGGCCTCTACAAGGCTCTGGACACGCTGGGCATCGGCTATGAAAAGACGGCGGTCGGCGACAAATACGTCTATGAAAACATGAAAGCCAACGGACACTATATTGGCGGCGAGCAGTCGGGCCATATTATTTTCAGCCGCTATGCCACTACCGGCGACGGCATGATGACCGCTATTATGGTCATGCAGGTAATGCTGGCAGAAAAGCTGCCCCTTTCCCAGCTGGTAACCGATGTAACCATCTATCCCCAGGTTCTGAAAAATGTAAAGGTCACAGACAAAGACGGTACGCTATCTGACGCCGACGTCCAGGCCGAGGTAGACGCAGTCACTGCCCGTCTAAAGGGCAACGGACGGATTTTACTGCGGAAAAGCGGTACCGAACCGGTTCTGCGGGTCATGGTAGAAGCCCCCACCCATCAACTGTGTGAGGAAAATGTAGACGCGGTCATTGCCGTTATGGAGAAAAAGGGCTATTTAATTCAGGTAAAATAAAAAACCATTTTGTCCCCTGCCCAACCACGGGCTTGTGGGGCGGGGGCCCGTGTCTTCTGTCGGGGATCGCCCGATTTTACTTTGCTCCGCCGCAGGCGGGAAAACGGAGGAATTTTATGGTAACGGTACAAGAACTTTTTACGTTGGAACACACCATCGCCGCATCTATTTTTGACGGCGTTACCTATCCCTGGGAGGTTTTGGAACCTCTGTCCGAATTTATCAAGGCTTTGGGTGCCTCCTTACCGGCAGAGGAGTTTCTCCATCCCCAGGAAGATGTTTGGATTGCAAAAGACGCCAAAGTCTTCCCCAGTGCCTACATTGGTGGCCCGTGCATTGTAGATCACGGGGCGGAAATTCGCCACTGCGCCTTTATCCGGGGCAGCGCCATTGTGGGCAAAAACGCCGTAGTCGGCAACTCCACAGAGCTAAAGAACGTCATTCTCTTTGACAATGTGCATGTTCCCCACTACAACTATGTAGGCGACTCCATTTTAGGCTACAAGTCCCATATGGGCGCCGGTTCCATCACCTCCAATGTGAAAAGTGACAAAACCCTGGTGGTCATTCACGGCCAGGGGATCTCCCTGGAGACCCACCGGAAAAAAGTGGGCGCCTTTTTAGGCGACTGTGTGGAAGTGGGCTGCAACAGCGTCTTAAATCCCGGCAGCGTCATTGGCCGGGAAAGCCAGATTTACCCTCTGAGCCGGGTACGGGGCGTTGTGCCTCCCAAGAGCATTTACAAAGATCCGGACCATATTGTGGCCAAAGTAGAAGGATAACCTTGAAAACAGGAAGTTGCCCGGCCTTTCCGGCGCCGCTTCCTTGTCCCAACGGCGAAAAGGCTCGGGGAGCTTTTGCTCCCCGGGCCGTTTGTCTGTATCTTCTTTTTTATGTTTCCGCCCCCGGTGCGTCCTGCAACGCCCCCTCCGGCGGTCCCTTTCCCCCGTATCTGTCTTTCCCGGGGTGCTCCCATCCGGCAGTCTTTCTCCCCGCCCTCTATCCCGTGGTGTCCGCTTTCCGGCAGTCCCCCCCGTTTCCGGTAATGTCTTATCGGGGAACCCCGTTATCCCAAACCATAAAAAAGCCGCCGGTCAAAACCGGCGGCCTGAATCCTCTCCTGTCTGTCACAGCCGACGCCCTTCACGTCTGGCTTCCAGGAAAACGGCCTCCTAACGAAAAAGCCGAAACCTGCCAAACCCGCTCCCGGAGCCACCGATTGCCAAATCCTTACTTGCCCTGTAGCGCATCCAGCCTGGCCTTGACGCTGGGATATTGGTTCAAATCTGTATGGGGATAAAATTGGGCAGCCTGCATGCGGGATAAAAAGTCTTCCTGCATGGCAAATTCCAGGTAGTAGACCGTTCTGGCTACCTGCGCTGCCAGCGCCCAATTTTCCCGGTCCAGTAAAAGCTTTTGGGCCCCCTGCAAGGAGGTATTCCCGGCTATTATAAATTTTTGGCGGGGCAAATCCGGATACATGCCGATGGCAATGGCAGACTCCAGGTTTAAATGCTGGCCGAAAGCCCCTGCTAAAAAGATTTGCTCTACCTCCTGGGCCGATACCCCCGCCGCCTCCAAAAGACAAGCCACCATGGTATTGGCCGCCGCTTTGGTATCCGTAAATTGCCGAATGTCCTCCTGGGTAAAGTACAGAGGCTTTCTCTTTTCGCTCTCCTGGGCTGTGGCATAGGCCACTGCCCACTGCCCCTCCACCTGGACAATCCGGTCGGATTTCCCGGGCACCAACTGCCCATTGCAGGCCATCCAGCCGTTTAGCAGCATCTGGGCCAGCAGATCCACAATCCCGGAGCCGCAGATTCCCCGGGGCTTTTCCCCGGCAATGGTGGTTACCTGGAGCGCTCCATTCTGGATAACCACGGTGTCCACTGCCCCAGGTTCCGCCCGCATGCCATCTGCACTGATGCCGCCCTCCAGGGCCGGACCGGCGGCGCCAGCACCGGCAATGAGAAACTCCCGGTTCCCCAAAGCGATTTCTCCGTTGGTGCCAATGTCAATCAAAAGGGACAGCTGCTCTTGCCTCACCATATCGGTGGCCAAAATTCCGCTGATGGTATCGCCCCCTAAATAGTTGGCCACTGACGGGTAGCAATAGACCATCCCGTCCAGATGCAGCCCCAGTTCCTGGGCTGGAATCGGTTCCGACCGGTTAAAAATGGGCGCGAAGGGAGCAGAAAACACACAGAAAGCGTCGATTCCCAATAGAAAATGGAGCATAGTAGTGTTGGCAGCCACCGTCAAAGCACTGATCTGACCGGGCTCCACGCCTGCCTCACAGCACACGCTGTCAATCAGATCGTTGAGACTTTCTACGGTAACCCGCTGTAACTCCTGCCGCTTGTCTTCTGCGTCTTTGGTGTAAAAAATACGGGTTAAAATATCTTCCCCATAGGCAATCTGCCGGTTGCTCCCGGTCTGGGCCTCCAACTGCGTGCCCGTATTACAGTCATATAACGCCACGGTAATGGTGGTACTTCCCAAATCTGCAGCCAGACCATAGTGGCTCAGATGCCGGTCTCCCGGCTCTACTTTCCAGAGCTGCCACTGGTCCCCCACCCAGCAAAGGGTACTGGTCACCTGATAATCGGAAGCCCGTATTACGGGATAATCCCGGCGAGCCACCCCATAGGGAATCTTTACCGCCGCCTGTAGCACCTGCTCCAGAGCCTGGCGCAGCCGGTCCCAATCCGCCAAATTATCCTGGCCGGCCGGCGGGGTCAAGGTCACAAACTGCTTTTGGGTCAAACCATTCATAGGCAGTTCCTCATTTTCTCACAAGTTCGGCCTTGGGCCGTCTTTTGTAGTATACCACAAAACTGGCTTCCGGGGCCATAGGCCCGAAAAATTTTGAAACGACCAACCGGCCGTGGTTACCAAAGCCATGCTCCGGATTCGGAACTGGTGCGCTTTCTCTCACAGGGAAACCTTGCAATCACTTTTCCCAGTCCCGGCTGTCTGCTATGGAAAAGGACCCACGCCCTGGAGAGAGTGGGTCCTTTTTCCAACTGCCCGACAGGCAGTGTATTTTTCCTGTGTGTTTTCCGCCGGCACCCGGATTTTTGGCTCGCGCCAAAGTGACTGCGCTTGCCGAAGAACCCGTCTGCCGGCTTGACGGTTCCCTCAGACGTCGCCCAGGGAGCCCCACGGACTTCTCAATCTGCGATTTCCAGCTCCTGGCTGGTAACCGGCTGAATCCCGGCCTGGGCCAGTAGCGCGGCAAATTTCTCGTTGTCCGAAACACGGAAGACCATGTAGGCCTTGCCGCCGGTATGGGTGAATAAGGAGTACATGTAAGCGATGTCCATGCCAGCCTGGGCAATGAGCCCCAGTACCGGCGCCAGACCACCGGGCTGGTCGGAGACAGCTACCACCGTCACTGGTGTTTTTTTCAGAACCATGCCTCTTTCTTCCAGGCAGGCAGAGGCCTTCTGCGGTTTGTCCACAATCAGCCGGACCACACCGTAGTCTGCCGCCTCGGCGATAGAGATGGCCCGCATATCGATGCCCTCTTCCGCCAGAATTTGGGTAATCTCGGCCAGTTGGCCGGCCCGATTTTCCAGGAATACGGAGATCTGATGAATGGTCATAAATGCACCCTCCTTAAATTTTCCGCTTGTCAATAACCCGGACTGCCTTGCCCTCGCTGCGGGCAATGTATTTGGGCGCCCCCAGGCGCACTTTGGCGTAAATACCCAGCATCGCTTTCAGGGCCGCAACCAGTCTCTTCTCCATCTGGGTAATCTGCGCCAGGTTGTCGGAGAAGTTCTCCGGCGTCATCTCCACCTGCTTCTCCAGGG
>CALXCQ010000126.1 GCA_944386835.1 uncultured Oscillospiraceae bacterium
ATAGTGCTGACCGTTGGCTTGAATGGCTGCGACTACATCGCTCCCGTGAATTCGCACAACTTTTCCTGGTACCCCTACTACCAACGCCTTTTCCGGAATTTCCATGTGTTCTTTTACCAGCGCACCGGCTGCAATTACGGCGCCGGCTCCAATTTTCGCT
The DNA here is from genome assembly GCA_944386835.1 of uncultured Oscillospiraceae bacterium. Classification (GTDB taxonomy): domain Bacteria; phylum Bacillota; class Clostridia; order Oscillospirales; family Oscillospiraceae; genus CALXCQ01. The sequence continues at coordinate 161 of CALXCQ010000126.1, forward strand.
CCGTTCAAAATTGTAGCATGCATACCAATCAGTACATTATCCCCTACATGGGCCCCATGGACAATTGCCCCGTGACCAATGGTTACACCCGCACCAATTTCCAGGGGATATCCTTCATCACAGTGCAAAACACAGTTATCCTGGATGTTACTGTCTTTTCCAATATAGGATGTCTGCCCGAATTCACTGCGAATCACGGCGCCAAACCAAACGGTGACGCCTTCTTCCAAGCGCACATCTCCACAGATTGTGGCATTGGGCGCAATAAATGCTGCCTTTTGTGTCTGAGGTTTTTTCCCTCCAAATGGTATTTCCACAGAATGATACCTGCTCCTTTCAAAATATTGGCGCCAAAACGGCTACCTGTTCCGGTGTATCCGGTTCCAAGTGCAAAGTCCTGCCCGCCAGACGGACAATTTTCTCTTTGGGATAAAGTTTCAAAAAGGTCTCCAAATCTGCCAAATTAGAGAACCCAAATGATCCCGTTCGGTAATGCATCGGAATAATAACCCGAGCCTGTAAGTCCTCTGCCACTTGCTTGGCCGTAATGGGATCAATCGTATAGGTACCCCCTACGGGAAGGAGCACCCCGTCCAACGGGCCAATCTCTTTTATTTGTTCCGGACTGAGTCGATGACCCAAATCTCCCAGATGGGCAATTGTGATGCCCTCCGCCTGAAGAATATAAATCCGGTTTCCTCCCCGCTGTTTTCCCTTTTTATCATCGTGATAAGTCTCAATACGGCTGATTACAAAAGGCGAACTTTCCTTCTCCTGTATCGTCACAGCTTGGCGGAAATTATGATCAAAATGTTCGTGACTGCACAGGCACAACTGGGCAGAAATCTGAGGATCTGGATACCCATCTACCCCAGTAAACGGATCCAATACTACTGTATAGTCTCCGCTGGTCACAGAAAAACAAGAGTGACCATACCACGTCAATTGCATAGTTTATCCTCCTTTTCACCACAGATTTTGTTGTCTCCAGTATACAAGCTCCCATGATCCTTGTCAAAAAACTTGCCAACGAAAATTGCTCCAGGATCTTGGAAAAACCGACAGATTTCGACAAAATTTTCTTTTGATTTGTTTTACTATAGCTATGTGCAGATGCTTACGTTTTCTCGACTTTACATCTGCGAACTGCATACTCCAGGAACATGCCAATCAGTTCGTTGCGGCTTCGACCCGTTTCCCGGGCAATTTCTTCAATCCTCCCTACCAGATCCTCCCGAATTCGAATAGAAAAGGTGCGATATCCGTCCTCACCTTTTGGCCTTTTCGGTGTTACCAACAACTGGTCTTTTTCCACATTTTCACCTCTTTCTAAACATCCCTATGGGTTACACAGAGTTTATGTTTGAAAGAGATTATTACATATGTGAACGTTCCGTACGAAAGGAAGTCCTGTCATGTCTTCTAACCCCCCCATATTCTTTGCCCTGCGGGAAATTCTCTTACCTATGCTTCGGGAAGCCTTATCCAATGGCCATACAAAGGAAGAATTCGTTTACTATCTTGGAGACGCCGCCTATGACTGTTGCCAAAAGTTAGAAGCCGCTCGTAATCTGCCCCAAGATCTTTCCGAAACTGCTTTCGAAAGTGAGGATGATTTTCTCTAACCGGGAAAGTCTGCTCTGCTTTTTCCAGAACACCGGCCTATTATCCAGCATTCCCTCTAAAAAATCACAATAAGCAAAAAGATTTCCCTGCGGTATCTTATTTCTACCGCAGGGTTTTCTTTTCTCTTTTGGTCCTTTCCAAAGACCGAACACTACTGCAGACCACAGCCACAGGAATTCCTTGTCAGTCCTTTTACTCTTATCTACGCCATGTGTCCGCTAAAAAACACGCGATTCCTTCCTGCCCGCCTTGCCCGGCCCCTTAAGTTACCGACATCCCGTAAGACCATCGGCTTTGTCTTTTCTCTTCCTTTACAATCAGAACAGGAGCATTTCCTTGCAGGGCCATAACTCAGACCTGGTATTTACTGTCCGCTACCGGTTTCCCGTGGATTTACAGAACCAGGCTCCCTGATTTGTCTGAGTGCTTTTCGGAATTGCCAGGTAAATAAACTGACTGTAATTGTTACCGCCAGGAAATCCGCGATGGGTTCCGCCATAAATACCGCCATATCTTTTTGTTGGAAAATTTCCGGCAAAATATAAATCAGGGGAATCAACAAAATGATCTTCCGCAAAACCGCTAAAAACAAAGAGGTCTTTGCATTTCCGATGGCGATTAAAGTTTGCTGACAGGCTATTTGTGCCCCCATCAGGAACATAACTGCAAAGTAAATCCTGGCCGCCCAGGAGGCATAACGAATCAGTTCCTGATTGCCTTGATTAAATAAATGTACAAATGCCTGTGGAAACAGCATCACACTGGCCCAAAGAAGCACCGTATAAGTCAGGCTGCTGATTAAAAGCAGTTGAAAAGACTTTTTCACCCGCTCTGGCTGACGTGCGCCATAATTATAGCTGGTAATCGGCTGAGCCCCTTGCGTAAGTCCCTGCAAAGGCAGCATGCAAAATTGCATGACCGTTGCCAAAACCGTCATACTGCCAACGGCAATATCACCGCCATAGCGAAGTAATGACGTATTAAAACACACGTTGATTGCACTCTCCGTAATTTGCATGATAAAAGGAGAAACGCCTAAAGCCAAACAGGGTGCAATCACGCGCCAGTGAATTGGTAAGTTCTTCGGCTGAATCCGAAGATATGTCTTTTTGCCCCAAAGGAACTTCAACACCCATGCGGCGGAAACCGCTTGCGACAAAATGGTGGCCAAAGCCGCTCCCCGGACCCCCATATGAAAGGCAAAGATAAAAATCGGGTCCAGTACTATATTTAAAATCGCACCGATCAGGACGGATAGCATGCTGATTGTGGTAAATCCTTGTGCAGAAATAAAGGCGTTCATTCCCAGGGCAATCTGGACAAATAACGTCCCCAGCACATAGATATTCATATATTCCATGGCATAGTCAATCGTGCTGGAACTTGCGCCAAATGTGAGAAGCAACGGCCTTCCAAAACAGTAAAGAGCCACGGTCAAAACAAGGCTGATGATGACCAAAAGGCTAAAACAATTGCCCATTGTCTTCTCCGCTTTTTCGTACTGACGTTTCCCCATTAAAATCGACGCCTGGGGTGCTCCGCCCATACCTACTAAAGCCGCAAACGCAGAAACCATCATAATTACCGGAAGACAAACTCCTACGCCGGTCAGTGCCAGTCCGGTTGCGTCATATCGGCCGATATAGATTCGATCTACCATATTGTATAGTAGATTGACTATCTGCGCGACCACTGCGGGAATTGCCAGCTTTGCCAATAATTTCCCAACCGGAGCCTTCCCCAGAAATTCTTTGTCTTGTGCCATTACCCTGTTCCCTCTTTCTATGGTTGTGCCAATTTCTCAATGGTATCTACCATTTTTTGTTGCAGCCGGAAATAGGTCTGCAACTCTTCTTGTGTCATATTCTGATAGATCGCATGAAAGAAAGCCTTCTGTGTCCTTCTGCCTGCGGCGACCGCAGCCTGCGCTTTTTCCAGCACTGCCAAACGCTGCACTCGCCGGTCCAGACAGTCTTCCTGCCGTTGTAAATATCCCAATTGCACTAACTTTTCTACGGTTACGGAAACCAGCGCCTTCTTAATGAGCCGTTTCTCACACACATCTCTAGCAGTATTGTCCTGAGGATGATTGGCTAAAAAAAGAAGAACGTCCAGATCCGTTTGGGAAAGACCAAATTCCCGGCATACCGGCTGACAAAACTCCCCATAGACTTGCTGCAATTTGGTCACAGCCTCCAAAAGGCCCAACGGTGCCATACGATCCCCTCCCGCTTATCCCCAGTCAATTAGTTTATTTTTAGACTTTCTATAGTGTAATCATTTTCTCCAGACCTGTCAAGCCATTCCCTGTAAATTTAAAACACGATCGCCTCTGTCAAAACTCCAGAGACAATCGTGTTTTTCCTGTGCGGTAGGTTTGCTACCTTCCGGCTACAACGGTCGCCTGTCCCACCTTTTTTTGATACTGGCGGGTATAGGGACATACTACAAAACATTGTCCACACAGTCCTTCTTTCAGCCCCGTCCGCTGTTCCATAAGAAGGTGCTGCATCTGTTTACAGGGTTGCGGCTTAAAAAGCTGTTCCCGCTCCATTCCCACGTGCCATAACGCGCCTGTCAAGGCCCCGGCCGGGCAAGCATTTCGACAAATTTGACAATTGCCACACAGACTTTGGGGAATCGGTTTCCCGCAGGGAATGGGTGCATTGGTCAAAAGGGAAGAGAGGCGAACTGCCGGTCCAAACTCCCGGGTTACCAAAAGGCAGTTTTTTCCAATCCATCCCAGCCCAGCTCGCGTTGCCACCGTTTTATGGGGCAACGGCGTCGTCCAGTTTTCCTGTCGTTGAACCCGGTCTGTCGTTTGCGCCCAGGCCTCATATCCCCGGGTCTGCAACCAAATTTCTCCGGCTGTGACAATCGCATTCAGTTTTGCATTGAGATCATGGTATGCCTCTAAATAGGAGCGGGTAGGGCCATCCTGAATATCTTCCAAAACGTACGTAGGGATCGGCACTGCAACTGCAATTCCATAGGAGTATCGGGTACCGGCAATTCCTCGCAGATCTGCCCCGCCTATCAGCTCCGCCCCCAATTCTTTCATACAACTTTGCAATTCCTCCCATAGCATAAGACCACTCCTTTTTTTCAGTATACCATATTTGCCAATGGTACACCAGACAACGCAGGAGAAATTCCGGCTGTCTTACAAGCACAAACTCATGGGCCGTTTATCCTATGGAGGTTCCGGTATGGGCAGTTGGGAAACCTGTAGGGAAATCACATTGCTCTTTCAAACAGAATTGGTAACATACTGATTTAAAATCAGAGCAGCGATTGATCACACCTTGAAAATTGGAGCTTCGCACGCCGCCTCTGAAAAAAACGGAGCAAGCGAGATCTCGCTTACTCCCACATGCAAGGGACGGTTAAAATCGATATTTTTGCGTGATCGATAAAACCGCCGCGAAGCGGCGGACCAAACCGAAGCCCAGCGCAGCAGGTTCAGTTTGGAGAGGAGGAGCAAGGGAGCGGGCGGATGACGTCTTTTTTGCCACGGGCATAAAAAGACGTCAGAGCAAAGCGGACTTTGCTCCGACGTGGAGCGGGCAACGGGAATCGAACCCGCCTCTAAAGCTTGGGAAGCTTTCATTCTACCAATGAACTATGCCCGCATACCTTCATTTTTTATTGTTTTGCCAGATGACAACCGCCTCTGTGCGTTTTTGTTATTATAGCAGTCTGTCAGGAAAAATTCAACTGCCAATTACAAAACTTTTCATAAAAAAGGTCAAAGGAATCTTTTGCATATGCCCCAAATCCGGGAAAAAATTCAAAAACTTTTCGCAACTTTCCCCAAAAAAACATACTTCTCGAGGCGCCTCACTATTTTTCGAAAAATATCGGATTTTCTCCCTGTTTTACACCCTATGGACAAACTTTTTTAATTGCTATATAGTGTTTTTACAAATTTGGAATTTCTTAGAAAGCAGGTGAACGCATGCGCCGGTTTCACCGAAACGGACTCGTGTGGCCCCAACCCGCCATCTCTTGGTCTGCTTTGCCCGCCCCCACTCCGGAACGGCTGTCCTTTCTCCTGAAACCAGAAGAAACGGCTTTGGTGCAACCAGGCCAAAGCATAAAAAAAGGACAGGCTCTGACCCAAGGGCCTGTCACCCAATATGCCCCTGTCTCCGGAACGGTCACCTCTGTGGACCAGGATCTTCTTACCGTACAAAATGATTTTCTTGATTTGCGGATTCCGGTAGCGCCCAATCCCACTTTGGATGATCTGACCCCCAAACAAGTATTAGACGCAATCGCTCATTGCGGCAGTGCTGACCCTACCGGTCGCAGCACTTCTGAGAAGATTACACAGTTGCGCCAGAGTCCACGCCAGATTCTTTTGTCTTGCGTAGACTGTGCGTCTTCTGGTCTGCATCAGGCCGCCACCTTTTACCACCGGGCAGAACAGATCCTGGGCGGCCTGCGAATTCTTCTGCGGATGTTGGGTGTATCCCACAGTGTCTTGATGCTCCCAGCACAATATAAAACCCTGTTGGAAAAAGCCGACCGGCTGATCCCTGTGGACGGTGCCGTTTCCCTGCATCCTGTTCGCCCCCGGTATCCGGCGTATTCTGAGGAAGAACTTCTTCATATGGCCAAACTAGAACCGGAGACAACTCTCGTCTTATGGGGCCGGGAAGCTGCCGCTATCTATGACAGCGTATATTGTGGAACCCCGGTCTTGACACAAATGATAACCTTGACCACACCCCACCAAGCCCAATGTATGCAAGTCCTCCTGGGAACTCCGGTATCCCTGGCTTTATCGGCCGCAAACCTCCTTTCCGAAGATACGACCGTCCTCCTGGGTGATGGTCTGACAGGCCGCAAACTGGAAAATCTGGAAATTCCCATAGACCGGACTTGTCTGCAACTGACGCTGTTACCAGAACGCCCCGCCGTCAGTACCGGCCCGTGTATCCACTGTGGTCGCTGTAGTGCAGTGTGTCCCCTCCATCTTCGTCCTGACCGGATCTATGCCCGCCAGGAAAGCAAGACGGCAGGAGCATACTTGATTCGGGGCGCACATGCCTGTCTTTTGTGTGGCCTGTGTCAGTATGCCTGTCCGGCAGGCCTTCCGCTCCTATCTGCAATGGAGCAGCTTGCTAAAGAGCCTTATCCTCAGGAGGTAATGTCCCATGGATAATCTTTCTCACTTTCAAACACCTGTACAGACCCAGGTACCGGAGTCCTCTTGTAAAGTAACGGCTTCGTCTGAATGTGCCAACCTCCCTTCTTGTGCTGGGGTCCCCGCGCCGCAGGTCATCTCCCAGGCCCTATGCAGCGCGGGGACGGCCGCTTCTTCTCCCAACACAGCGGTATATTTCCATACCGAAGAATCCACTTTGTTTTTCCTTGCCGACGGTCTCATCGCCGTTGTTCCTCCTGTTTTTGGCGCCGTCTGGTATTTTGGCACAACCGCGCTTTTTACACTGTTTCTGGCAGTTCTGTCCTGTACTTTTTTTGACTGTCTGGGAATCCGTCTTTTCCGCAAACAGTGGAAACTGGACCCCTATTGTTTCCTTTCTGGAATTTTGTATGGACTTCTCTTATGGCCAGGCGTGGGGATATTGGCTGTTTTAACTGGCGCTTTTTGTGCTATGATTTTAGCCAAACAGATCTTTGGGGGATATGGTAAAAACTGGCTGAATCCAGCCTTGGTTGGCTTCGGAGTGGTACTGATTTTGCAGGGTCCTGCCCCAATGGGGCAAGGCCTGTGGTTGGTCTCCGGAAATATTCAGGGTCTATTTTTGGAAACTTCTCTCTTCTTCTCTTTGCTGGGAGCAGGATATTTGTGGTTTCGCCGTATGGCTAACGTCCCCTTTGCCTTAAGTTTCTCCGTGATTCTTCTGGCTTTGGGACATTTTGGCGGCGTCTTCACGCCCCATTTCTTGGGCAGGATCTTCTTTTTCTCCTGGTTTTTGGCTTCCGATCCTGTTACCACTGCTACGACACCTCTGGGAAATCTCATCTGGGGTATTTTGTGTGCTCTTTTATGCGGCGGATTTTGGCTGTTGGGAGACTTGACCGGAGGCATGGTTTTTAGCTTCTGTTTCATGTCCTTTTGTATTCGCAGCCTGCGCCGTTGGGACTGGCCCATTGCCCTGCATCTGTCCTGATTTGGGCAATCTCTCTAAAAAAGCAGCCAAAACATTACAAAAATTTCCTAATAGACAGAAAAAAAGTCCTTGCCAAAGGCCAAAAGTGTCGGTATAATGAAACGGATAAAATTTGGGAAGGGGGCCGACACTATGAGACAGGACCGTGTTTTGCAGACCAGTTGGCGTCGTGCTCCTATTTTTACTCCCGTTTACAGGAAGTTTCTTTCCGTTCTCAATTTAGATAGGGTAAAAGAATTGTTATCTTAGCATAACAATTCTTTTTTTACGCCCTGTTTCCCCTGGAAAGAGACTTCACCGGGAAAGACAGGAAGGAGAAGATTATGAAAAAACGCGAAATTCCCACAACCGGTATCTACGACGCCCGGCAATTGGGGTATCCCAAGATGTTGATCTTAGGCGTCCAGCACATGTTCGCCATGTTTGGCGCCACCGTCTTGGTACCGACTTTAACCGGCCTAAGCGTTTCCGCTACCCTTTTGTTTGCTGGACTGGGTACCTTGCTGTTTCACTTTCTGACAAAAGGCAAAGTACCTGCTTTTTTGGGATCCTCCTTTGCTTTTATTGGCGGCTATGCAGCCATTGCCCCCATGCTTCCGGATGCCTCTGGCAATCTTACCGTTGCCAACGATGCACTCTTGCCGTACGCTTGTTTCGGAGTAGCCTGTGCTGGTCTTTTGTATGTGGTGCTGGCTGCCTTGTTTAAGGCCTTTGGTACCAAAAAAGTTATGCGCTACTTCCCGCCGATTGTTACTGGTCCTATTATTATCTGTATCGGTTTGATTCTCTCCTCTTCCGCTATTACCAACTGCCAGGCCAATTGGCCCATTGCCCTGTTGGCCATTCTGACAGTCATTGTCTGCAACATCTGGGGAAAAGGCATGGTGAAAATTATCCCTATCTTGTTGGGTGTCGTTGTCTCCTATGTAGCTGCCGCAATTTTCCACGAAGTAGACTTTACTGCCGTCCGTCAGGCTCCGCTTCTGGGGCTTCCTTTCCAGTGGAATGATACCGTTTTTGGTCTTCTGGGCCGCAGTGATTTGGATACTGGTCTTCTGGTCACCGCAGCTGTTACCATTATCCCCATTTCCCTGGCTACCATGGTGGAACACATTGGCGATATCTGCGCCATTTCCTCCACCTGCGAAAAAAATTATATGGAGGACCCTGGTTTCCACCGCACCCTTCTGGGCGATGGGCTGGCCACTTCTCTGGCCGCTTTGTTTGGCGCTCCGGCCAATACCACTTACGGGGAAAATACCGGTGTTCTTGCCTTGTCCAAAGTCTATGACCCCAAGGTAATTCGAATCGCAGCCGTTCTGGCCATTCTCTTTAGCTTCTCTCCCAAATTCGCCGCTTTGGTCTCTTGTATGCCCACTGCTACCATTGGTGGCGTGTCCTTGATTCTTTACGGTATGATCTCTGCCGTAGGTGTTCGGAATGTGGTAGAAAACAAAGTTGACTTTACCAATAGCCGCAACGTCATTATTGCTGCCATCATTCTGGTTCTAGCAATCGGTATCAATTACTCTACCGGCTCTGTTGCCATTGGTCCTGTCAATCTTTCCGGTCTGGCTGTGGCCTCCATTGTCGGTATTGCACTCAATGCCATTCTGCCGGGTAAAGACTACGAATTTGGTATAGACCCGCAGGGCGATACCTCCGTAGACTTTAAAGTCTAATTCTCCAAAACAGCATTTGGCGGCCCTTATGGGCCGCCTTTTCTGTTGGCAACCTTCCCCTGTATACCTTCCAACTTCTTTGCAATAAAGGACTCTTCAACTCCTAAATCCTGGTTTTGCCAAGGACTCTCAGACTGTTCCGTTCCTGCAGATGCTTGGGTGATCGCAAAATCGGTTCCTTTCTTCTTTTTTGAATTTGGAACGTGAACATACTATGCCTATCCGGTCAAGGCCAAACTGCAGGCTTTTTCCAAAAGACAGGAGGTGCTGCATTTTGCAGCACCTCCTGTCTTTGATTTGCAAGTTTAATGGAATGAAAAGGTTTCTCTCGCTGCAGGCTCTGTCAGCGGAGCAGATTACTGTTGTTGACCACTCGATCACAAAACAGGAACAGAACATCCGCATCCGTAAAGTCTACATATTCCGGCAAAAGCTCCGGTACCATATAGCGTAAGTCAATCAAGGTAACTTTGCTGTATCCCGACAGAAGCAAGGGTGCCAAACTGGCCCCAAAGGAATCCCGGAAGATTATCAAATGCCCATCGGACAGGCTGTCGGGCACTTCCACACTTACCAAAGGAGTCTGACCGCCCATAAACAGGTCATAGGCACTGACCGTATCCACCAGGGACGGATCGTACACCGCCGTCCTTTCCGGATATTGATAGTTATCACAGACCGCACCTTTGGTCCACTGGCTTTCCATCCAGGAAATGGATTCGCTTTCCAATCCCTGCACAAAAGAGCCATAACTTCCTACAAATCCATCTCGGCTTGCCTGGGTAAAGCTGGCTGCATCCACCGTAAATCCCAAAGTCTGCGCAATCCGCTGGGCTATTGGGACAATTTCCTCCTGCCGCCAGTGGTTATCCGTTTTAAGAAAATCGGAAAAGGTGAGTAAATCCTCAATGGCTATTTCATTCCAGCCACTCATGAGAGGCCGCAGTTGTTCCATAATCGCATCGTGGTCCAGCCAAGACGTTACCCGTTCCCGTGCATAGTAACTTTTGTCTGGGATAATGCTGTAATAAATATCGCCGGCCTGAGCCAAATAGGTGTCCCGAATGGATTGGAGTTTTTCCTGAAACCGCTCTACCGAACGGCTGTCCAGTGCCTCGGGGCTTTGAACCCAGTTGCCATCTACGTTCATCATTCCCTTGTCATCCGGCTGAATAAGCTCTTGTGTACCAGGGTTTTCCGGCTCAGAAGGGGTCTGGGGCTGTGTGGGTGTCTGTGACATATCCGCCTGGTCCTCTTCCTGGCCATTGTCTGGTATGGTTTCAGAAGCCTGACCCTCACCGTTTTCCTGAGAATCTTCCGTCTGTGTGGATTCCTGGTCTGTGTTTTCCGGCAATTCCTCCTGAGAGGCAGAAGACTCAGATTCCTGTTCCCCCTGAGACGGATCCTGCGATTCTTCCTGGGCAGACTCCGGCAAACTTTCCGCTCCCGCTTCCTCCAGAACATTCTCTGACTGTTCCGTATCTACTCCCGTCTCAGGAAGCGGCAATTCTTGCGTTTCTTCGTTTGCACAACCTATCAGTCCAAACAGAAGTCCTACTACCAAAAGAAGGACCAACCACTTTTTCATGACTTATGACTCCAAAGCCAGGAAGCTGTCAACCAAATCCTGGGCATAGGTGTTGTCCATAACCAGTAGAATCAAATTTCCTACGGAAGCTGTCCGGATTCCTTCCTCCGAAACACCCACGCAAATCCACTTCTGCGGATTGACGCTTTCCGCAATGGCCTGGCATGTTTTTTCCACATCGACGCCATCTGCTACCCGGACCAGGCAGACAGAATGGGCCTGGGCCAACATCATCGGCTCAGAAGCCAGACCTTCCGTAAAATTCAGTTCCTCTACGCCCAGATAGTAGGACAAATTGTCCTGGGTAATCTGGGTGTACTGGGTTCTGAAATGGCTGAGATCCGCATCTACCCCTTCGTAGACAGCTGCCATAATCGAAGCCAGAGAACTGGTCTTTAAATTCACCTGTGCTCCTGCTTGTACTCTGGCCGCATCCAGCTGATACTGAGTAAAGACGCCCTGGTCAATGAGATGCTGTCCCAACGTGGTGGGGATTTCCAAGCCCTGAACTTCGCTGCTCAATGCTCCATAGAGCACCAATACGGCATCTGCCCGCAGGAAATTTTTCGTGTCAACTCCATCCGACAAAATACCGGCTTTCTGACCCAGCTCCTCCCAGTTATTCCATACACTACCGGGCGTCTGACCGTCTGTATAGCCCAAAGCCCGCAGAACAAATGTCACCATCATTTGGGCACTGGCCGGCTCGTTGGGCTGGAATTCTGTGGCCGTAACGCCAGTCGTCAGACCCTTTTCATAGCCATAGGCCAGATACTGGTCTGCTCCATACCAGGAAGGGCTGTCGGTAAAGGGATGTGTTGCCTGGGTATCTAAGGCTTCATTTTCTTTGCCTGACAGGCGGATGAGCAAAATCAATGCTTCCATGCGGGTAGGCTGGCGATCCAGTTCAAATCCGTCGCCGGTGCCTTTAAAAAGTCCCAATGTGCTCAAAGCTTCCGCTTTCTTCTCCGCTTCTACGGAATCAGCGGCAAACGCTGTGAGAGAAAAGCTGAAACACAGAGCAAAAACCAGAAGTATCGCAGTGAATCGTTTCATAGGGTTCTTCCTTTCCATGTGGCCCAAAGGGCAGTTTCTGGTGATTAGACGGTTACAAAACGGTAACGTTCCCAAAAATTTTGATTTTGTTATAACTTTTTTTCTGTCGGTTTTTCTATGACTTTGCATCAGAAAACGCTGCAGCCTCCACAATCCAGCCCATTAACTGTGTATCTACCTCCTCTGGACATTTTACCAAAACATGGTGCGTCCAACGATTGGGGTAGGGTTCCGTCACAACTGCAATCCGGGTTGATTCCACCGGATGGTCAAGACCAAATGTCACAACAATCCAGGCCTCGGGAAGTTCCTTTGCAGGTTTTACTTTCTGAAAAGATACGCACGCAAAAACATGTCGGTTCGTAAATGTTATCTGGGTTTTTTGTACCCGAATCTCTACCGATTTTATGGCAGCCTGTATTTTTCTCTCCAGAACCTCATAAATCGGTAGGGCGGCTGGGTGCTTCTGGAAAAACAATAGTGTATCAGAATCCATGAGTACCCCCTTCTGTTCAGTAAGAAAGCCGGCTTTCCTGCCGGCTTTCTTGCACACGCCAACCATACGGCGGTCACCAAATTGACCTGCAACACCCTCCGGAACTCTGGAATCAAACGGAAAACTGCGCTTTACCAGGCTCTGCCTACAGCGGTGTGTGTCATAGGCCATTTTATCCCGGAACTGGGATAAGAATCCATGCTTCTGAAGATAACCTCTATCAAGTACCGTTACTACGCTTTTAGTTCTTTGGAGGAATATCTCCCACTCCGGAGAGCACCAAACGGGGCCGGTACGGGAACGTCTGAATCGTCTCTCGTGTGGAGACTCCAGAGAGCACCATGACCGTATCCAGACCGGACTCAATGCCTGCAACAATATCCGTGTCCATTCTGTCCCCAATAATCGCCGTCTCTGCCGAGTGAGTTCCCAGCATTTTCAGTCCCGTCCGCATCATTAAAGGATTGGGCTTTCCCACAAAGTAAGCAGATTTCCCCGTAGCCAGCTCAATGGGCGCTGTCAAACAGCGGCACGCCGGAATGATGCCATTCTCTGTGGGACCGGTTAAATCAGAGTTGGTTCCAATCAGCTTGGCCCCTCCGTTGACAAACCGAACAGCTTTTACAATATTGTCATAATTATAGGTCTGGGCCTCTCCAATCACCACATAGTCTGGGTCAATCTCATTGACGGTCACTCCGGTATCATACAGGGCATTGAGAAGTCCATGTTCTCCTACTGCATAAGCCGTTGCCTCTGGCATCTGACTGGCAATGAATTTGGCCGTCGCCTGTGCCGACGTATAAAAATGACTCTGGTCCACTTCCAGACCCATCCACGCCAATTTCTTCTGTAGTTCCAAAGGTGTATATCTGCTGGAATTCGTCAAAAACAAGAACTGCTTCTGCTCGTCATAGAGCCATTGGACAAACTCTTTTACTCCCGGGAGCAGACGGTTTCCGTGATAGATGACACCGTCCATATCAATAATAAAGCCTTTTTTACTGCGTAATTGTTCCAATTTTTTTGTTCACCTTTCATATTTTCTTGGATTTCTATCAATACACAGTATTATCATACTGCGAAACCGTCATTTTGACTAGCGGCAATTTGTTAAATTTTTAAAGTTCTGCTACAAATTTTCCCCTATAATTTCACAAAATTCCCCCAAATGATAGCATTTGGAATTCTTTGTCCCAATTTAGCCATTTTTTTCACAGGGTTTATCATAGTCACCATTGTAGCTGGTACCGTGGGGTATGGTATAGGACCAGTCATGCAGTTTTTCCGCACAAGTCAGTTCTCCATCGCACACATCCAGAAGTTTTTCATACAGCCTTAAACCGGCCTGTTCAATGGTACTCTCTCCCTGAAGTACATCCACGGTAGAGAAATCAATCATTTCTCCCAGGTTCTGACTGGTATTGGGATTGGCGGTTAATTTGATGCAAGGCATCACTGCATTGCCAATGGGGGTGCCCCGACCAGTGGTGAAAAAGCACACATGGGCCCCGGACATGGAAAAATTAGTTGTATGGTAGGCATCGTTGGCACCCTGCGGCTGATTGATCCCCCATACACCGCGTCCCTGAGGAATTTCGCCCGGCTCCATAATATACCGGAGTTTTCCATGGCCATAGACCATGCCGGTGCCTGTATCCTTTTCTGTCTGGGTTGTTAAACCGCCGGCTTTATTCCCCGGTAAAAGGTTGAAGCTGCTAACGCCTTTGCCGGAGCGGGCAATGGTATCTTCATTGATGCGCTGATTGATTGCCACCACCTGGCGGGCAATTTCCAGCGTGGAGGCTCTGTAGGCAAAACGCCCAAGTCCCTCACTGCTGACAATGGTACCGCCCCAGCTGTCGTGAATATCCAGAGCATCTCCCGCTACCGGGTTGGATGCCACACCGGAAGTCCAGTCGCTGCCACCGTTATAAGCACACAGAACCAATCCGTCAATTGGGCAGGGAACCCGTTCTTGCTCTGACGCTCGTTGCTGCATCCCTTTTACAAGTTCAATGCCTTTTTCAATGACTTTTGTCTGACCTCCATCGGTCTGAATACACAGCTGATGGACTTCCTTGCCATGTTTGCCAATTTCATCGGCAATATCCTGGGGGTCCGCCTGTTGGCAGCCCAGGCTTAAAAGCAATACCCCATAAACATTGGGATGAATTCCGGCGGAAACAAAACCCTGTCGGGTCCGGGCAAACCGCTCGGCAAATTCGCCGCAGGCTGCTTCTACCACAATGGCTGGAATATCTCCACAAGCCCCGGCAATTTTTTGGGCTGCCGTATTGGAACACTGTACCAGAGAAATCACAATCACGTAGTTCCGGATGCCAAACCGACCGTCAGCACGGGGATAACCCATCACCATCTGGCGACTCAGGGCCGGAGCTTGGGATTTGTAGGGACGGGTATGATAGTCAAATTGAATCTCTCCTGATAAAATCTGCTCCCGCTGTTTGGCCAAAAGTTCTTCCGTAATATCTAATACGTTGTGACAGTGGACCCATTGACCTGGTGTAATATCCTGGTCTGCCAAACCAATGGGTATCCCAAATTTTACTACCGGTTCTCCTTTGGCCATTGCCTGAAACGCAGCTTTATGCCCTTGGGGAATGTCCTGGGTCACTACAACCCCTGCTTGTTTTCCCTTATCATAGAGCCAATCGCCGGCTTTTGCCGCTTCTACCGCAACAAGAACCGTATCTGCCTCATTTACCAAAAGTCCCAGTTTGGTTGCCATTGTAAACCCTCTTTCTCCGGCGGTTCCGGTTTTTTTCAGTATACTATGGCCCCAATTGTCCTGCAATATGGATACTCTGAAAAACTGCCCAAACTTACGCTTGTAAGTTTGGTGGGAAGTACTGTACTCTTATCCATGCTTTTACTCAGAATTTTTTTCTGCACTGCTCCTCCCCACTACCATTCAACACGTTTTCTTTGTGCTCATCCTCTCGGTTTTTGCTTCGTGTCATACGCTGTATCTGCCAGTGGGGCGTACCTTTTGTATCGTTATTTTATGTCAGCAATCCGGACTTGTCCTTTGCATCTTATTCATTTGGGCGATTGTGGATTCCACTTTTACACCCATCGGCTTTGCTGCAGTACGGTATCCATTCGGTACCGGCTGGATACCGGTTGTCTGCCCGCTGCGCATCGGCTATGTGCCGACTGTGTATCCCGGTACACACAGTACGTCGGTTGTTTGTCCACTGTGGCTTTGGTAACCTTTTCCGGAATTCCTTCAAAGAAAAGTTATTGAAGAAAGAAGACTTTTTGGAAAGACGGAGAGTTGTGCGCGTGTCACTTATCATCGGGCAAAAATAAAAATCAAGGAGGATTTGCAATGAGTAAACAATGTAAAATTATTGAAGATCTGCTTCCTTTGTACCACGACGGTGTATGCTCTGAAGAGAGCAAGCAGCTGGTTGAAGAGCACCTTTCTCAATGTGAAGAATGCAGCAACTTGCTCGATAAAATAGATGGTGAGATTGTATCTCCCACGAAAGACGAAGAATGGAAACTGTTGGAGGGCATCAGCAAAGCTGTTCGTAAAGGAAGGAAAAAAGCTTTCATAACAGGTATTTCGATTACTCTGGCCGCCGTTTTACTGTTGTTTGCAGGTCTAAGTACCTGGTGGTATTGCCATGAGTACAGTTACTACTCTGCATTTGCGGAAGGTCAAACGCCTGCATTGGTTGAAGCAAATATGAAAAATGGCATTAAGCCGACGGAAATATATACTTGATACGATGACACTTACCAATATACGGTAACCGTTCCGGATTTCTTGGACATTGGTGGCTTCGCAGGTATGTCGCGGTTGGATAATAACGAAACCAAAACGATTGAGTTAGCAACAACAAGATGGGACAACAAAAAATACATTTTCCACATTTTTATAAATGATGCGGACGAAATACGTTATTTCATTGTCGATGATAAACTCAATTTGTACGGAAATTATTCCGAAGAACAGATCAAAACAATACAGGAAGAATTCAACGAGTACAAGGAAATCGTTCAAGAACTTATGCAGGATGCGATTGCAATGTGGCCTTTTATCGCGTAATCATTGAAATCAATAGCAGACGCAACCGATCCAGTCAACGGTCTCAATAAACGGGCTGCACCCATCTTTGGCAAAAGGAAAAACGGGCCTTACTTAGATGTGAGTGGGAAAGCATGCTCTTTCCCTTCCTATAAAACAGCGGGCTGGAATTCCCTTTGCCAGATGATTGGTAGTAGAAAAAGACAAACGGATTGCCAAAACCAGCTCCCGATGGACGAGTAACCAGGTAGCTACTGTCAAAGCCGAAAAATTTATGGGTATTGTCCACAGCACCTTGCCTTTGAAGAATTTATCCCCACTCTCTTGTGGGAAATGGTTAAGAAAATCGTAGTGTATGCGTGCAGTTACCATCAGAACGGCACCTGCAGGCAGGTCATTGAGATCTATTACAACTTTGTCGGCAAGATTGACTTGCCGCCCGAATAACCTCCCGACTTATCCGGCACAGTCGACCCGCGCCGGATAGAAACGGAAAATTTTTTCACTTCTATTGTTTCTTTATTACACGCAGGCAAAATCCCCCGGAGTTTCTCTCCGGGGGATTTTACCATCTTATTCTGTCTTACAGGGTTTTTCGTAGTCACCATTATAGCTGGTACCATGGGGAATCGTATAGGACCAGTCATGGAGTTTTTCCGAACAAGTCAACTCACCGTCGCAAATGTCCAAAATCTTTTCATACAGCTCCAGGCCTGCTTCTTCCACGCTCTTTTCTCCCCGCAAAACCGGCGCAGCATTGTAATCAAAGAATTCCTGCAAATTTGCATAGGTTACTGGGTTACCGGTTACTTTCACACTGGGCATGACCGCATTGCCAATGGGATTGCCGCGGCCGGTTGTGAACAGGCACAAATGGTTACCTGCCATTGCCTGGGTCGTTACCGCATAGGAGTCATTTGCGCCCTGCGGCTGATTGACACTGTAGCAGCCAGGTCCGGGAGGAATTTCACCAGGCATAATAATTTTCCGGACTTTGGCATGTCCACCAGTTTTTTCACTTCCCAAATTCTTTTCCGTCAACGTGGTCAAACCGCCGGCTTTGTTACCCGGCGTGGGATTCACTTCACTCAGTCCCTTCCCGGAACGGGCCGTGCAGTCCTCGTTAAACCGACGGCCAATTTCCAGCATTTCCAGCGCAACTTCCAGGCTGGCTGCTTTGGCAGGCTTTCCACCCCGGCCGCCGCCGCCGACAATAATACCGCCAACCACATCATGGACATCCAGGGCATCCCCTACCACCGGGTTGGCAGACAGTCCAGAAGTCCAGTCACTGCCGCCGTTGTAGCCACCTAATTGCAGCCCTGTAATAGGACAGGGAACCCGCTTTTGTTCTGCCGCCCGCTGCTGCATGCCTTTAACGATTTCAATACCCTTTTCAATGACCTTCGTCTGGCCGCCGTCTGTCTGGATGCACAGCTGGTGGACTTCCTTGCCGTATTTGGCAATTTCATCGGCAATATCCTGGGGATCTGCCTGTTGGCAACCCAGGCTTAAAAGCAGAACGCCGTAGACATTGGGATGGATTCCCGCGGAAATAAAGCCCTGCCGGGTCCGGGCAAACCGCTCGGCAAATTCGCCGCAGGCTGCTTCTACCACAATAGCGGGAATATCTCCACAGCCCAAAGCAATTTTTTGGGCTGCTGTATTGGAACACTGTACTAAAGAAATCACAATCACATAGTTCCGAATGCCAAACCGGCCGTCAGCGCGGGGGTAGCCCATGATCGTTTCTCTGGAAAGCTTGGGCTTCTCAGTTTTGTAAGGGGCTGTGGTAAAGGTCATAGCATCTTTTCCACCATTGAGTACCCGCTCCCGTTCCTGGGCAATCAGTTCTTCTGTAATATCCAATTCATTGTGATCGTGAACCCAATCACCCTTGTGAATATCACATTTAGCAAGTCCTACCGTTGTACCGTATTTGATAACAGGCTCGCCTTTGGCAATATCCCGACGGGCAATTTTATGACCCTGCTTGATGAATTCGTTGGCAACTACCCCTTCATCGATCAGGGCCACATAGGCCATTTCCCCTTTTTCAATGTTTTCAATTGCACAGATCACATTGTCGTCTTTGTTGACCAGCATCGCCACTTTTTTTACGCCCATAACGCTCCCCTTTCCAGCCTCAGGCTGATAAAATCCATGCTTTTTGCTTCCCCACTTTTGTAATGAGGGACAGTTTCCATTGTGGTGCTTTTTCTCGCTTCTATTCCGGCAAATTTGGTATTTCTCACCTCTGTTAGGTGTAGGGAATCCCACACAACTGTGCCGGTATTGTTGTCATTATATCATACCTTGGATTTTCTGGCAATGCCAAGGCCTGCCAGTCTGCGCAGCCATTTCTGAGGTATTTCAGAGCCGGCCAGAATTCCCAAAGCGATGGCACCTGCCGATGCCAGCGCTTCCAGCCCTTTGGCAGCAAAAAGTTCCCGTTCCCCCACCATGAGATAATAAGCGGTATAATAAATCCCAGCGCCAGGAACGAGAGGGAAAATCCCTGTGACAATCAGCACCGTGGAAGGCAGACACAGACCGATGGCCATAAGCCGGCTGTAGAGAGTCAGTCCTGCAGAGGCTATGACCGTAGCTAAAAACAGTGAGCCTCCCAATGCCTGACCTAACAAATACAGGCCCCAACTCAGACCTCCCGCCAGGGCACAGGGTAAATAACTCCTTCCGGGGACATGGAACAATACTCCAAAGGCCGCAACACCTAACATGGCAGCCAATACTTGCCATATCACAAGAAAACACCTCCTTGTATCTGTCTGACCAGCATGATCGCACCTACCACACCAAGTGCAATACAAACTGCCGTTAATAAAGCGTCTGCCAAGTGAATCAGGCCGGATAAATAATCTCCGTTAAAAAGTTCCCGAATTCCATTGGTAAACATGACGCCAGGAACCAAGGGAATAATGGCACCAATCACAACCTGATTTAAGTGTAAATTGGGGAATAACCGCAACGCAAACACACTCAAAAGCGTTACAAATCCGCTGTGCAAGAGATAGCGGGTAAACTTGGAGGCACCAAAACACCGAAAATTTTGACTCAGTCCCAGAAAAATTCCAATGAAAAAAGCGGCTATGGCATCGAAAAAACTGCCGCCAAAAAGATAACAGAAACTGAGGCAGCCCAGACCATAGGCTGCCAGTGTCCCGAGAGAAGATGCCTCTGGAAGATTCTCGGCTTTTTCCAAGGCACTTCGGGCCTGATCGAAAGATAACTGTCCCTGACACAAACGCCGGGAAATGGTATTGACTGCATCAATTCTGTCTAAATGGACACTGCCCAGAGGAACATGGCGGACAAAACTGTAAGGTGTTTCTCCCGATTCATCCACTGTGGCAAAGATACCGTTGGAAATTACATAGACCTGCGCGTCTGATACATGGCAATAATTGAGAATATAGGTCATGGTATCCTGTACCCGGTAGATTTCCGCCCCGTTTTTCAGCAAGATTTCCCCAGCTTTCCCTGCCAGTTCCAACACTTCTTTGTCTGTGGGCATATCCTAACCTTCTTTCTGGCTATTCGAATATACAGAAAAATATTCATTTATAACTGTATCATGCAGTGTTGGGAAGCGCAAGTGTTTTCTCATTTCCTGGTATTCTTGAAAAACAGAGAAAATTTTTCGGCAACGTCAAGTTTTTTAAAAATGGACGAGTGCTTTTCAAAGACAAGTTCTTTCCATGAGCAAATATTATTCAAAGAACAGTGTCTTGGAAAGAAACCGTTTTTTCAAAGTTGGTATGTTCTATCAGGATAGCTGCTTTCCCTGCCATAACCCACCATCTCAACGACAAAAAGCCGCCGCTTCTGCAAAACAGAAACGGCGGCTTTCGCCATTTAAAAGCCCATAGGCTCGCCAATGAGTACAAGCTCTGTATCCATACGTTTCATTTTGTGTAAATGGATGACCAGCCCATTACAAATTCGGTCGGGATGGTTGCAGTCATAGCACCGGTCGCCCTTTAATGCACAGGGCGTAGTATATCCCTTTCGTTTGGCATTTTTGGGCGCCGCAATGTTGCGGGTGCGCCAAATAGCCTTTTCTAAGGTGGGCTCTATCTTATTGGTACTGAAAACAAAATAAACCTTTTCATGGCCAAACAAACTGGTCCCAACCCGATTTCCCAAACCGTCCAGATTGACCAGTTCTCCCGTCTCGCTGGCTCCATTGACCGATAAAAGCAAAACCTCGGTAAAATAAGATTCTTTTGCCTTTTCATCAAACGTCATATCTGCCGGTCGTTTCATGGGGTGGGTCACCTGATTGTGTTTCTCCAGTCGCTCGTACAGCTTCATGTCCAAAAGAGTTTCGGAATCGCCAAATCCTACAGTCTTTCCGTCAATTTCTCTGTCCAGATAGTCTGCCGCTTCCTGGGCAGTGGGAAAATAGGAAACCTGATATCCCTTTTTCCGAAAGGCTTCCATTGTGGTCTGCAGATCCATTGCCATTCCTCCCTGATTTTGACGCTCATTTGAATTTTTGGCTTTCTGCCACTGCTAACTGATCACAGCGGTTATTCTTCGGGTTCTCTGCGTGGCCTTTTACCCAGTGATATCGCATTTCATGCCTGGCAATCTGCTCCAGAAGGCGTTCCCATAAATCCGCATTGAGCGCCGGCTTTTTATCCCCTTTGACCCAGCCTCGCTTTTTCCATCCAAAAACCCATCCTTTTTCCAAAGCGTCAATGACATATTTGGAATCGGAATACAGTTCTACGATACACGGTTGATTGAGGATCTGCAGGGCCGAAATGACCGCAGTCAGCTCCATACGGTTGTTGGTGGTGTTGGCTTCCCCGCCGGAAATCTCCTTTTCCTGGCCGTTATATTCCAGAATTGCCCCCCAACCGCCTGGACCGGGATTCCCGGAACAAGCGCCGTCGGTGTAAATAGTAACGGTTTTCATATGATTCCTCCCGACGGATTTCAAAGGGAAATCCGTCCTCAGGGTTCTTGTTCTGCTTCGTCGGTTTCCGTTTCCCCAGTGTCTTCTTTATCCACACGCTCGATGGAAATTACGCGACAGCCTTCTTCCACCCGCATCAGAATGACACCCTGGGTGTCCCGTTTATACGTATTGATATCCGAGGCCGGCAGCCGAATGATAATGCCGCTGTCTTCAATTAACATCACGTCATCAGTATCGTCTACCACACGGACACCGGCTACCAGACCCGTTTTTTCCGTCAGATTGTAATTCTTCAGTCCTTTTCCGCCCCGGTTTTGCGGCTGTCGGGTGCCGTCTTCCGCCAACCGGAGATACTCCGTTAGCTCTGTCCGTTTTCCGTAGCCGTTTTCCGTCACAGTAAGCAGCTGCTTTCCTTCTTCCATGAGCTCTGCGCCTACCACATAGTCGTCGGAATCCAGACGGATTCCCCGAACGCCCGCTGCTTCCCGTCCCATGGGCCGGACATCTTCCTCGCAAAAACAAATCGCCATTCCGTGGGCTGTTGCCAGAAGGAGATTATCTTGTCCGCCCGTTTTTAAAACGGAAATCAGTTCGTCACCCTCATCCAGATTTAACGCCCGGATACCAGTCCGCCGGGATGTATTGAGGGCGTCCAGCTTAAGTCGCTTGACGGTTCCGTTTCGTGTGGCCATTACTACATAGGCTTCCTGGTCAAATTCCCGGGTCGGTAGCATTGCCGTCACCTTTTCCCCAGGATCCAGAGGTAAAATGTTGACAATTGCCGTTCCCCGGGCCGTACGGGATGACTCGGGAATCCGGTATCCCTTCCGGCGGTGCACTTTCCCCTTGTTGGTAAAGAACAGGAGATAGTCGTGGGTAGAAGCAATGAAAAGGCTCTTGACATAGTCTTCTTCTTTTAGGTTTTGGGCAGAAATTCCTCTTCCGCCCCGCCGCTGCGTCCGATAGGTGGAAGCAGGCATCCGTTTAATATATCCGGCATTGGAGAGCGTATAGCAGCAATCTTCCTCTTCAATCAAATCTTCAATGTCGATTTCATCGTCCAGATCCTGAATTTCTGTCTTTCGCTCATCACCAAATTGATCCCGAATGGCAATTAGTTCCTCTTTCAAAACGCCAAGAAGTTTCTCCCGGCTGGAAAGAAGCTCCGTATAGTAGGCAATCTTTTCCTCCAGGTCTGCATATTCTTTTTCCAGTTTCTCCCGATTGAGTCCCTGCAGAGCAATCAGCCGCATTTCGCAGATAGCCTGCGCCTGCACCTCACTCAGCTGGAACCGGACCATCAATTGTTCTTTGGCATCGTCGTAACTGTTGCGAATAATCCGAATGACTTCGTCGATGTGATCTTGTGCAATGAGAAGGCCTTCCAGCAAGTGGGCCCGCTCCTGGGCTTTTTTCCGGTCGTAGACCGTACGCCGGGTTAATACTTCTTCCTGAAATGCCAGATATTCGTCCAAAATATGCCGTAAAGACAAAATTCTTGGCTGAGTTTGATTGGCAACCAGCGCCAGCATGTTAATGGCAAAGGTAGTCTGCATTTGGGTCTGAGCAAACAGTCGGTTCAAGACAACCTGAGGATTGGCATCTTTTTTTAGTTCAATGACAATCCGCATACCGCCCCGGTCCGTTTCGTCCCGGATATCACTGATGCCTTCCAGACGTTTGTCGTTGACCTGATCCGCCATATTTTTGATCAGCATCCGCTTGTTGACCTGATAGGGAATTTCCGTCACAATGATGCGGTTACGATTCTGGCCAAACTCCTCAATTTCCGTTCTGGCCCGCAAAGTGATTCTGCCGCGCCCCGTGGCATAGGCAGCCCGAATTCCCGCCCGGCCCAGAATAATCCCCCTGGTGGGAAAATCCGGTCCTGTAATATGTTCCATCAAATCCCCTAAGGTACACTCCGGATCCTCCAGAACGCACACACAGGCGTTAATCACTTCCCGCAGATTGTGAGGCGGAATATTGGTCGCCATTCCGACGGCAATACCGGAAGAGCCGTTTACCAGTAAATTGGGAAACCGGCTGGGCAATACCCGTGGCTCTTTTCGAGATTCGTCAAAGTTCGGATCCCAATCTACCGTTTCTTTTTCAATATCCCGCAACATCTCTTCCGACATTTTGGCCAGACGGGCCTCTGTGTACCGGTAAGCTGCCGCCGGGTCACCGTCTACGGACCCGAAGTTGCCATGGCCATCTACCAGGGGATAGCGCATGGAGAAGTCCTGGGCCAGCCGGACAAGGGCATCATAGACGGACTGATCTCCATGGGGATGGTAGTGACCCAATACGTCGCCGACACAGGTAGCGGATTTTTTAAATGGCTTATCATAAGTCAGATTGCCTTCATACATGGAATACAGAATCCGTCTGTGTACCGGCTTCAGTCCGTCCCGTACGTCTGGCAGCGCCCGTCCTACAATGACGGACATGGCATAGTCAATATAACTGGTCTGCATTTCATTGACCAGTTCCGAGGTAATAATGCTCTGGTTGGGGAACATAATATCCTCTGGCTTATAGTCTTTTTTATGTTGTGCCAATTGGTTCCCCTCCTTAGATATCCAGATTTACTACATATTTGGCGTTCTTTTCAATAAATTCTTTTCTGGGCTCTACTTTTTCTCCCATCAGAATGGTGAAAGTTTCATCCGCTTTGACTGCGTCTTCCAGCTTGATTTTCTTTAACGTTCTGGTTTCCGGATTCATGGTCGTCTCCCACAGCTCATGGGGGTCCATTTCACCCAGACCTTTGTTCCGGGAAATATCAACCTTGGCATTGGGATTATCTCCCCGCATCTGGGCAGAAATCTGATCCCGCTCTTCATCAGAAAAGGCATACCGCGTCGTCTTTCCCCGTACCAGCTTGTAAAGAGGTGGCATGGCGGCATAGACATATCCCTGTTCAATCAGAGGCCGCATAAACCGGAAGAAAAACGTAAGCAGCAAGGTACGGATGTGACTTCCGTCCACATCGGCATCCGCCATAATGATGACTTTGTGATAACGCAACCGGTCCAGGTCAAAGTCATCCCCCAGACCAGCGCCCAAAGCGGTAATGACCGGAGTCAGTTTATCGTTGCCATAGACTTTATCCGCTCTGGCCTTCTCCACATTGAGCATTTTCCCCCATAAAGGCAGAATTGCCTGGAACCGGCTGTCCCGGCCCTGGGTGGCAGAGCCGCCTGCAGAGTCGCCCTCGACGATATAGATTTCCGTTAGTTCCGGATTGTTTTCATTACAGTCCCGCAATTTATCCGGCATGGCCGCGCCGCCTAAAGCCGTCTTTCGACGAATGGATTCCCTGGCTTTTCTGGCTGCTTCCCGGGCCCGACTGGCCATCATGGCCTTTTCCAGAATCACTTTCCCTACGGCTGGGTGTTCTTCCAGATAGACAGACAGCTGCTCGGAAACGATATTGTCTACCAGAGTTCTGATATGGGCATTTCCCAACTTTGCTTTTGTCTGCCCTTCAAACTGCGCCTCCGTAAGTTTTACGGAAATGACCACCGTTAAACCTTCCCGGCAGTCGTCGCCAGAGACCTTATCTTCCGGCTTCAATACGCCGGTCTTAAGACCATAGCTGTTCAGTACCCGGGTCAAAGCCGCTTTAAAACCGGTTTCATGCATACCACCTTCTGCCGTATGGATATTATTGGCAAAGGACAACATGGTTTCGTTAAAAGAATCGTTGTACTGCAGAGCGACTTCTGCCAAACTGTCCGCTTTGTTGCCGGAAAGATAAATTACATTTTCATGAAGAGGCGTTTTGGAACGGTTAAGATAGGAGACAAACTCCTTGATGCCTCCTTCATAGTGCATGGTATCTGTTTGTTCCTGCCCAGGCCGCCGGTCCATTGTGGTAATTTTCAGACCTGCATTTAAAAAGGCTTGTTCCCGCATACGGGTGTGAAGGATCTCATAGTCATAGACCAGAGTATCAAACATCTGGGGATCCGGCTGAAAGGTTACTACCGTTCCCGTTTTGTCTGTGGTTCCAATGACGGTCAGTTCCTGGGTAATATTTCCGCGGGAAAACTGCATTTGATAGATTTTCCCGTCTTTGTGTACTTCTACCTTCAGCCACTGGGAAAGGGCATTGACAACGGAAGCGCCAACACCGTGCAGACCTCCGGAAACTTTATAACCGCCACCACCAAATTTACCGCCGGCATGTAAAACCGTAAAGACAACTTCCAGAGCCGGACGGCCCGTCTGCTGCTGGATATCTACGGGGATTCCCCGTCCATTATCCGTAACCCGGATGCAGTCGCCTTCCAGAATTTCAACTGTGATTTCTGAGCAATATCCTGCCAGCGCTTCATCAATGGCGTTATCTACAATTTCGTAAACCAGGTGATGCAGGCCGCTGCTGGAGGTGGAACCAATATACATACCGGGCCGTTTCCGAACAGCCTCCAGTCCCTCCAATACCTGAATTTGCGCAGCATCATATTCCTGTTCTACTTTTATGACTGGTTGGTCAGACATTCCATGACCTTCCTTTCTTCAGATTGCCGGCTTTCCCGGCTGATTTGCAGATGTTTCTTTTTGCGGCAGAGAAACGCAAAAATCTTTCTATTTGAAATTCTCGGTTTTTTTCCCTGGGATTTCTTTCCGGGAGGATTTTTCCCCCGCTTTGATTCGTTTTTCCAATGTTGCCGATTGAAATTGGGTCAGATAGACCCGATTCATAGAAAACTCATGGGTCAGTAAAAAAGATCTGGGAATATCTTCCGTAGCTGTTACAACAGCCCCCTGCTTTTCCGCCTTGGTTAAAAAATCCCGGGTGTGTCTGCTGTAAGTGGTATTGTCCAGATCAAAAATTCCAATAATGCCTTGTGTCCTGACGGAAAAGGCTTCTCCGATTGCAAGATACATGGTTCCTCATTTCTCCAAAAGTCTCCCCTGCTCAATGGTCAAAACCTGACCAAAGTTGGTAAGACGATCTTTTTCACAACAGGTAATGAGAACCTGACCGGTTTGGATTTGGTTCAGTACAAAATCCTGTCGGCCCGGATCTAATTCCGACAAAACGTCATCCAGTAATAAAACAGGTTCTTCTCCCGTATCCTGACGGACCAGTTCCCGTTCTGCCAGCTTTAAAGAAATTGCAGCGGTCCGCGTCTGTCCCTGAGAACCAAAACTCTTTAAACTCTTTTCCCCTAACGTAACTTCAAAATCGTCTTTGTGGGGACCTGTCAGACATTGACCTGACTCCAGCTCCGCTCGTTCGTGGCTTTTCTGGTGAGCCAAAATGGCTTCTAAAATGGTCTGCTTGTCGGCCAGTGGATCTTGTATGGTGGAAACCGTATGGTATTCCATGGCCAACGTCTCTTTTCCACCGGAAAATTCCCTGTGAAACTTTGCCGTTACCCGGGAAAATTTTTCCAGATACCGGGCCCGATAGGCAATTAAAATTGCACCTACTTGTGCCATCCGTAAATTGTAATCCGGCAGAACCGCTAACAGACCTGGCTGCTCGGCTCTGTCTCTTAAAATCCGGCTTTTTTGCTCTAAAAGCCGATGATACTCTGTCAAAGCTTTTTCATAGCCAGGCCTTAATTGGCACAGCGCCATATCCAGAAGTTTCCGCCTGGCAGCCCCGCCGGCTTTTAAAACCAGGAGATCTTCCGGACAAAACAGGACCGTCGTCAAAATTCCCGTAAGTCTCGCCGCAGTCTTTTGCTTGACTCCGTTGACATATAACTGCCGCGGCTTTCTGCCGGTAAACAAAACAGCCCTTACCGTTTGTTCCCGTTCCTGGCTTTGAATCACTGCCTGTAAATCGGCAAACTCCGCACCAAATCCTATCAGTTCCTGTTCCTTTCGGGTACGAAAAGAACGTCCCGTTGACAAATAGGTAATTGCCTCCAACAAGTTGGTTTTTCCCTGCGCGTTATCTCCCACAATCAGATTGACTCCAGGCAAAAATTCAACTTGTTGCAGTTGGCGATAATTGCGAAATCCCTCAACTTTAAGTTCCTTCAGAATCATCGCTTGTCACAACCCAGGTAGCATCCAAAATCGAGACTTTGTCTCCCATCTGGAGCTTTTTTCCCCGCATGGTACAGATTTCCCCATTGACCTTCACCTGTTCGTTTTGAATCAGATTTTTGGCCATTCCTCCGGATTCCACTGCATTGGCAAATTTTAAGAAATCCTGCAATTTAATAATTGGAGTATGAATCGCAATGGGAATTTCTTCTCCTGCTTTTCTTCGAACGCGAACTTTCATCTATTCTCCCGCCTTCAGCCGAACTGGCAAAACCATATAACTGTACGTACCCTTTTTCTCACAGGGAGTCATGACTATAGGACTTAAGCTGTTGGAAAGCTCCAAGGTCACTTCTTCCGTTGGCACTGCCCGCAGCGCCTCCAGAAGATACCGGCAGTTAAACCCAATTTGCAGCTCCTGCCCGTCTCCTGCCACTTTGCAGATATCGTGAGCCGTTCCTATGGCTGTTGTTGTCTGAAAATCCGCTTTATTTTCTCCAAAGGTGCAACGAACGGGACTTTTCAGTTTTTCCGAAATAATCAAACTGACCCGCTCAATAGAGGCGGTGATTTCTGATACATTGGCCACCAGCTGAATGGGATTGTTGGAGGGAACAACCCGCCGCCAATCCAGAAATTCTCCTTCCAAAAGCCGACATACCAAAGTGGCATCGCCCATAGCAAAGGAAATATGCTTGCTGCCCAAAGTAAAGCGAACTTCTTCGTCACTGTCGGAGAGAATTTTTTCCACTTCTTTTAATGCTGCCGCCGGAACCACAAATTTCATGGTTCTGCCAATGGGTTCTTCTGGAGTATAAGACCGCATTGCCAGCCGATATCCATCAACAGCGACCATAGTAATGGCCTGGTCTTCTACTTCAAACAGACAACCAGTGTGAATCGGCCGGGCCTGATTTTCCGAAACAGAAAAAATGGTACCGCTTATCATGGCTTTTAATTGACTTTGCGGCAAAGCAATATAATTTTCGTATTCTACGTCGGGAAGTTCCGGATAGTCTTCTGCTGACATGGCTGCAATGGTAAAGGAAGAAATTCCACAAGTAATGGAAACTTTAAAGCCGTTGTCAACTTGAATATTGACCATATCGTCCGGAAGTTTTCGAATAATATCAAAGAAAAGGCGCGCAGGAAAGATACATTCGCCGGTCTCGTCTATTTCTGCCGGTACGCTGACAGTAATTCCAGTTTCCAGGTTGTAGCCGGATAGATGCAGTTTCATTCCAGCTTTTACGCAAATTCCTTCCAATGCAGGAATTGCACTCTTTTGCGCTACGGTTCTGGAGGCAATGGAAATTGCGGAGACAAGAATAGCTTTTTCACAGGTGAATTTCATAAGATGCTCCTCTCTGGTAATCTTTTTTAATAGAAAGAAAGGATATTTTTTTAGTAATCGTAGTAGTAGGGAAAATTTATGTGGAAAACCAGGAAAAACCTTGTATTTGTAAGGAAAAGTTTTCCACATGGAAAGGGGAAACAGGTCACAACTTGTCCACATATGACATAAAGAAATGAATACAGGAAAAGTTTTACACAGTAAGATCAATTTCTTTCCACAGTCAAATGTGGATAAATTTACAGCTTTGCGTTAATGTTGGCAGTGATGTCCCGTAGATTGTTTTGCAAGGATGGGTTATTTTTGAGCGCTTCGTCAATTTTATTTAAACTGTGAATGACCGTAGTGTGATCCCTACCAAATTCCCGACCAATTTCCGGCAAGCTCATGTTGGTCAGAGAGCGAATCAAATACATGGCAATTTGCCGGGCTTCTGCAGTCTTTTTGTTTTTTAGGGTACTGCGAAGCACCGATTCTTCTACCGAGTAAAAACGGCTGACTTCTCCAATAATTAAACTGGGTGTCGGTAAAGACGATTCTTTTCCTTTGTACATGTCTTTGATAGCTCTGGAGACGGAAGGCACATCTAAAACCAGGTCGTTCAAATCCCGATAAGCCATAATTTTTTTCACGGTGCCTTCAATTTGCCGGACATTATTGGTAATGTTTTCGGCAATGTAGGAGCATACATCATCCGGCATGTCCAATCCCAGAGACATGGCCTTATTTTTAATAATTGCCATTCTGGTTTCATAGTCGGGGGGATTGATTTCTGTAAGAAGACCCCATTCAAACCGGGTTTTTAGCCGGTCTTCCAGACGCACCATTTCATTGGGTGGCCGGTCGGACGTGAGAACAATTTGCCGCTTTCCCTCATAGAGGGTATTGAAAGTATGGAAAAACTCTTCTTGCGTAGAGTCTTTGCCGGCAATAAACTGAATATCGTCTACCAAAAATAAATCGGCGCCCCGGTATTTGTTGCGGAATTCTACGTTACGTCCTTCCCGGACAGCGTCGATCAGTTCGTTGGTAAACTGATCGCCTTTGATGTAGACAATGTTGAAATCTGGCCGTTGTCTGTGAATTTCACAGGCAATGGCGTATAAAAGGTGGGTTTTCCCCAATCCGGAAGGACCATAGATGAACAGTGGATTGTAAGCTTCCGCCGGATTGTTGGCGACAGCCAAAGCTGCGGCATGGGCAAACCGGTTGGAGGAACCGACCACGAATTTATCAAAGGTAAATTGGGGATTAAACTCAAAGAACTCCCGCTTTACATGCTGTTGCTGGTATTCTTTCATTTCTTCTTCCCCAAAGATGACCAGCTCAATATTCCAGTCGAAAAGGTCTTTCATGGCGTCCTGAATGTAATCGCTGCACCGGCGGGAGATGACATCTTTGCGAAAAGGAGAAGGAGAATAGAGTATCAGTTTATCCTGCGTTAACTCCACCACTTCTGTATCGTCGAAATAAGTGGAGACAAAGGGAGCTGTCAAATGAGATTCCAGATATCCCAGAATCTTTGCCCAAACGTAACTGGATGAGTACATAACTCGCTCCTTTCTACGGAAAATTGCACAAACTTAGACACATTATTCTACCATGTTTTTTTCCCCTTTTCAAGGGTGATACAATATAAAAAAGAATTCAGGAAAATAAGAAGAAAAGACCGGGAAAGAAAAGGAAGAAATAGAAGAAATATTTGGAGAAATTGACGAAAGAAAGAAGCTTGCCTTTTCAGGAGATAAAGACTGACAAAAAAAGAAAGAAAATTGACAGAAAATGGAGAAAAAATCCGGAAAATTTCCCAGTTTTGGAGAATGGTCAGTTGCACTTTGACAGAAAATATGGTATATTGCAGACGGTTTGTAACCAAATGAAAACAAAAGAGGATGCCTATGTTAGAATTACGCAACATTAGTGTAACGGTTCCTGCCGAAAATGGCGATGCGGATATTTTAAAAAATATATCTCTTACGTTGGAAGATAAGAAATTTGTTGTGGTCACCGGCCCCAATGGCGGCGGGAAAACCACTTTGGCAAAAGTGATTATGGGACTTTTGACGCCCAGCGCTGGCCAAATTTTCTATAATGGACAGGATATTACTGCGCTTTCTATTGCCCAGCGGGCAAAGCTGGGAATTTCCTACGGGTTCCAACAACCGCCCAGATTCAAAGGGATGAAAGTTTCCGATTTGCTTCGAATTGCAGCGGGAAGATTTTTGACCCATGAGGAAGCCTGTAGTTATTTGACAAAAGTTGGTCTGTGTGCCCGAGACTATCTGGATCGGGATGTAGATACCTCCCTTTCCGGCGGTGAAGTAAAACGGATTGAAATTGCCACAGTGCTGGCAAAAAATGCTGACCTGATGATTTATGATGAGCCGGAGGCAGGCATTGACCTGTGGAGCTTTGCCCGTTTGACAGAGACTTTCCAGGAACTTCACGATCAGCAACAAAAGACCATTCTCATCATCTCTCACCAGGAGCGGATTATTCGCTTGGCAGACGAGATCATTCTGGTGGCCAACGGACAGGTACAAGAGCGGGGACCGGTGGAGAAAATTTATCCCATGATCCTAAATGATACCGTAGCCGGCTGTAACCGACTGGAGGTGGAAGGGAAATGCTGAACGAAATTCAAAAAAGAATCTTAGAACAAGTAGCGGATATGGCGAAAATACCGGAAGGTGCAGTCAATATTCGCTCAGACGGACAAAAGGAATACCGTCATAACACCAAGAATATACAAATTACCTCCAAAACAGATAAAGAGGGAATCGATATTCACATTGCGCCCTTTACAAAGGATGAAGAAGTTCATATTCCTGTCATTGTAACCCAGTCTGGATTTCATGATTTGGTCTATAATGATTTCTTTATTGGAGAAGGAGCACAGGTCAATATCGTAGCAGGATGCGGAATTTCCAACTGCGGCGATTGTGATTCGGAACACGACGGAATACACACGTTTCATGTTGGGAAGAATGCCAAAGTTACCTATACGGAAAAACACTATGGCGAAGGAACGGGAACAGGAAAGCGAATTTTAAACCCCCAGACAATTTTATATCTGGAAGAAGGCGCCAGTGTCACGTTGGAAACCGTCCAGATCAAAGGCGTTGACGATACCAAACGGTATACCAAAGCGGAGATTGGAAAAGATGCGGAGATTACCATTCAGGAAAAATTGCTGACCCATGGAGATCAGCATGCGGTCAGTGAAATGGATGTATTCTTAAATGGAGAAAATGCGAAAACCCGTGTCATTTCCCGGTCGGTAGCCCAAGATACATCCAGTCAGATTTTCTATCCCAGGGTAGAGGGAAATTGTGCCTGTTTTGGTCATGTCCAGTGTGATGCCATTATTATGGGCAACGCAAAAGTCCGGGCAATTCCGGAAATTACCTGTAATCATGTGGACGCCAGTTTGATTCATGAGGCAGCCATCGGGCGAATTGCCGGCGAGCAGATTACCAAACTCATGACCTTAGGTTTAACTGCGGAAGAGGCCGAAGAAGAAATTTTGAAGGGTTTCTTGCGGTAACGGCAGAGTCTGATCAGCAAATGAAAAGAGACAGCTTCTAAAGAGAAAAGAAGATGGCCTCCAACAAAGATTGTTGGGGGCCTTTTTAAAAGGAGATCAAATGAAAAAAATCCTGCTTATTTCCACCGGCGGAACCATTGCCACGAAAAAGACCGACCATGGCTTAACGCCCCAGCTTACCTCTGACGAAATTCTGGAAAGTGTACCCCAGGTACGGGAATTTTGCCAGGTAACGCCGGTACAACTATTCAATATTGATTCCAGTAACATGCAGCCGGAAAATTGGGTGCGGATTGCGGAAAAAATTCAGGAGACTTACGATCAATATGACGGGTTCCTCATTACCCATGGTACAGATACCATGGTCTACACGGCGGCAGCTTTGTCTTATTTAATCCAAAACAGCCCCAAACCCATTGTACTGACCGGTTCCCAAAAGTCTCTGTCTTACCGGGATACGGACGCCAGGATAAATTTGTCGGACGCCTTTACCTATTGCTGTTCCCAAGAAGCCTGCGGGGTACACATTGTCTTTGGCGGCAGGGTGATTGTGGGAACCCGGGCCAGAAAAATCCGCACCAAGAGCTTTGATGCCTTTGACTCTATTAATTATCCGGCAGTCGCTGCCATCCGGGACGGAAAACTCTACTACTATATTCGGGAAACCATACAACCGGGGGGACCTCGCTTTCAACTGAAACTCTGTCCGGATGTATTTTTGCTGAAGCTGGTGCCGGGTATGGATGCCGGTATTTTCTCTTACTTACAGGACCGATATCAGGCAGTGGTAATTGAAAGTTTTGGAGTTGGGGGACTGCCTGCCTACGGCGCTTTTTCCGAGGGAATTCAGAAGTGGATCGACTCAGGACATTTTGTTGTTATGGCCACCCAGGTTCCCGGTGAGGGAAGTGATATGGAAGTCTATGAAGTAGGCTATGTTTCTAAAAAGCAATATCATCTCATGGAAGCCTATGATATGACAACAGAGGCGGCGCTGGTAAAACTGATGTGGATTCTGGGTCAAACCCGGGACCGGGAAGTTTTACGTCAGATGTTCTATCAGCCAGTTCAGGCGGATATTCTCACTTGGGAGGAAGAACAGTAATCGGTTTTTTAATCTTTCAGAGAGGAAATAACGATGGCCAGTATGACCCTTTTTTGTCTGGGAAAGTTAAAAGAGCCTTTTTACAGTAAAGCAGCGGCAGAATATCAAAAGCGGCTGGGAGCCTTTGGACAGTTTCAGATTGTGGAGCTGCCGGAGTACCGGCTTCCTGACAATCCCTCGGAAGCGCAAATTCAGATGGGTCTGAAGAAAGAAGCGGACATGGTGCGGGCCAAATTGCCGAAAGGATGCTGGCTGTGCGCCTTTACGCCGGAAGGAAAATCCGTGACGTCTGAGGAGCTGGCCCATACGGTAAAACAGGCCCGGTTAGGAGGCAAATCCCATTTGTGCTTCTTAATCGGCAGCAGCTATGGAATGGATGCCCGATTGAAAACGGAAGCGGATTGTCAAATCTCCTTGTCGAAGATGACGTTTCCCCATCATTTGGCTCGCGTCATGGTGTTAGAACAACTGTATCGGGCGGAGAGTATTCTCTCCGGGAGTGCTTACCACAAATAAAAAACTGCCTGCACTACAGTGCAGGCAGTTTTTTGTCAGAAAAAAATCCGGAAAAGGGGAATAGAAGATGTATGGGGAAAAAGTTTCAACAGCAAGGTTGAGACGGCAGATCAAGCCCTGATTTTCCAGATTCCCTATGGACCGGAAAGGAAGATCCCGGCATCCTATCCGTCCAGACGGTCAATCAGTTTTTTCCAGACCTCCTGACCCTGCCGGAACTGGGCCAAATGTTGGGGTAACAGGGTTTCATATCGGTCCAGATCTTCCGCCAGACTGGCAAAGTCCCGGATATTGAAATAGGCGCAAATGTGATCCAGGGACAGCTGTAAATTTTCCCTTGCCTGTGCCAGAATGTCTTTGCAAGCTTCTGGCTGGGTCAAATAAGTATAGAGGGGCTTATAGCGGATCCAGCCCCGGCAGGCGCTGAAAAACCGGCGGATGACACTTTCTGATTCATAGTAAAGGGAAATTTTCCGCAAAGAGGTAGGTAAAACGCCTTTTAACAAAGAGCCATAAAAAGAAAATCCATCGTGGAATGTGTAGACGGGTATGGACTTTACCGTATAATCCAACATGCAAGTACTGAGGATACTGTCTTCTCCCCGGGCACCCGGTGGATTGTAAAAGGGTAAAACTCGTTGGGGATTGGTCAAATTGATGCCTAAATTGCAGCCACTGAGATATTTTGCCCCGTGTACCGGTTCCACCAGTTTGGCCTTTTTGTCAATGAGAATTTGTTTATCGGCGTAGGTCACACCACCTGAGGCAATGACAGCCTGCACACTTTCCCACTGCAAAACATCGCTGGAAAGCGCCTGGGTAAAGCGGTAAAAATCTTCTTCTTGCATAATGTGGTCATAATCCAGGGACGGCAAAGGGGAGAGATAGCCGCAGTGGTGGCCTGTGGTAAAGTCGGAAAATTGCAGATATTTAAAGTGCTCTTCCAGAA
>CALXCQ010000127.1 GCA_944386835.1 uncultured Oscillospiraceae bacterium
GCTGGGGGCAGTCTTAAATTTGCCGAAACAAAAAGCCGGTGAAGGAAGACCACACTTTTGACCACACTTCCTCTTTTTCTGGGTGCATTTTGTGGGTTTCCACCGGCTTGGGCTCACATTTCAAGTGCCAAATTTAGCGATAGCAAATCAGTTTTTCGCTATTTCCTTCCAAGAAAATCCTTCGACTCCCATCGCCTCCACCAGCAAAAGGAACGTGTTTACGCGAAATACAGTTTGTCACGCGCAGCCTGTAACACGTTTTATAACACAGTTCCGAAATGAAGAAAGCCCTCGCGCTGCTGATTAGGCAGCGCGGGGGCCTTTTGTTTGTTTCTGGCGTTTCAAAGAGAGAACGTTCATGGAATCCATTCCACCTGGTTTGTCACAGAAGATTGCACAGCTGCTTGGTCTGTTTG
Organism: uncultured Oscillospiraceae bacterium; assembly: GCA_944386835.1. Lineage (GTDB taxonomy): Bacteria > Bacillota > Clostridia > Oscillospirales > Oscillospiraceae > CALXCQ01. The sequence goes on from CALXCQ010000127.1 coordinate 417, forward strand.
ATTCTCTCCTCCAAAGTCGTTTGAGGAAGCCGTATATGCCCGCCGTTTTGCTGCTGCCACAACTGAAGGCATTCAAGGTATTGATCATTGCTTATGTAGCTTTCGTCTCTCAACCGATCCAACAGACCAATTGATCCAACCACTCGAACTCCTTCTGTGGCAGCAGCTCGCCGCAAAGGTCTATCCCCTGTAAGAAGTATGATACCCCGTACCTTTGCAATGGAAAGAGCCAGCCTGTCATAAATGGACAGCTTTGGATACCGGCTGCCATAGGAATCCGCCAGGGTAAATTCCTCCTCTGTATACTCAACCGGTTTGAGTCCATTTTGCAGCAGTGCATCTTTAAAACCTTCTGGTGACAGCAGCTCATCATTCACTGCATCGTCACTCATGATATACGTGCATGGCAATAAAAACGGGAGTTCCACCTTATCGATCGCCATGAAATCGATCCAGACATTGGTATCGCTACTGATATATTCCATGTGTCACTCCTTGTCGAAACAACACTCTTTTGCAATTTCCGCATAGGAAATCCCCAGTAGTTCTGCACCACGCTGCAAGCTGATTTCTTCTTCACTTACTGCACGGTACACCAACTGCCTGAACAATGCCGGCTCTTCCATCGGAATGCGACTCGGTTCATTCTTTTTCCAGCCCATCTGCGAAACCGTCATATAAAAAGATTTTACCTGTTCCTCACTGACGATCTTGCAGATTTTGGCACGCATGGCCAAAAGCATCATGGAGATACCGTATTCTTGGGCAACATGAATCATATCCGGGGAGATAAATTTCCGACGAAGCCCCAGTTCCCGGATGGCATCCTCTTTGGGAAAGAGAAAAGCTCCGCTGATGGCCGTTGCCTGCCTTTCGGCTTCTTTTTCATCCTGATCCTCAGGCCACCTGAACATCAGATGTGCCAGTTCATGGACAAGGGTAGAACGATTTCGTTCGGCGCTCATGGTTTTATTGAGCACAATATAAGGACGGCCGTTTACAAATCCATTCCGCCCTGAGAATTTCGAATTATCAATTTCCAGAAGATAAATCAAAATCCCTTTGTTTTCGAGCTTTCCGGTCAGATCTTCGATTGGTCCTTCTGGCGCGAATTCCAGATACTTGCGGAGGAGCTGTGCACTCTTCTCCGCATCTTCCTGAAGTTCCAGCTGATGGCAAGCAGGCGGGGCCGGGAGGACTTTCTCCCCCAGGATCTCCACAATGGTCATAAAACGCCCAAAGTATTGCTCTACACTGGCGGCAACATATTCCTGCTGGTTTTTCGTCAGCGTGGTATTCTTTCGGAATTCTCCATGCGCAAACTTTACGTGTTCATTCCTGGTTGACAGAAAATCTGAAACCCGAACACCCAATACCGAAGCCAACGACTTCAGCATCTTCATGTCTGGATTGCGTTCTTCCTTTTCATAGTGGGTAATAGTCATCTGAGACACGCCGGCCCTTTCTGCCAGCTCTTTTTTGGTCATCCCTGCTTTCAGCCGGTAGTAGGTCAAATTCTTCCCAAACATCTCCACGCCCCCTTCCTGTTTATATTATATCAAATTTTCAAGAAAAGTAAACGCTTGTAAACACCAGTTGTATTAAAATCATCTTATGATCATCTTTTCCTTTTTGTTCAAGCTATTTTACTATGTTTTGACTCCTGTATTTTTTCTAACAAATAACCGTTTCCCGCTTAGAAGGCCTTTCCATTCTTCTGGATAGTCAAATTCGTTTTAAATTACAGTCAATTCTCAAGCGCATTTGTATATTATACACAAATGAATCATATAATATTTATACTAACTTGAAATTTCCGTTTCTTGATTTTCACACTTTTTTCACACGTTTTGTGTAATATGTAATTAGTAAATAACTTACTGTACTGATAGCATATCTAAAACTACTGACAAAATGGAGAAACGAGCTGATATTACATGATTTATAACGCTTTGGAGGTTGCACGTTACATTATTTATCACGAAGAGCAAGCAGGCCGCCCTGTCAGCAACCTGCGGCTGCAAAAGCTCTTGTACTTTGTCCAGGCAAAATTCCTGATAGTAAAGCATGAACCTTGTTTTAAAGAACGAATGGAAGCCTGGGATTTTGGACCTGTTGTACCGACAGTTTACCATC
>CALXCQ010000128.1 GCA_944386835.1 uncultured Oscillospiraceae bacterium
GTGGCGGCCTATACCCCCACCTATGGCGGCGTGGCCGAGGCCCTCTTCAAAATGGCCCTGGGCAACGGCCTGGGCTTCCGGTTCCGGGAGGGGGTGTCCTTACAGACTCTGTTCGGATACTGCTACGGCGCCATGGTGCTGGAGCTGACGGAGCCTCTGGAGGAAGGAGAGCTGCTGGGCCATACCCAGGAAGCGCCGGTCTTCACTTACGAGGGCCAGAGCCTGGAACTGTCCCGGCTGCAAACACTGTACGAGGACAAGCTGGAACCGGTCTATCCCTGCAACCTGCCGGCGGCCGGCAGGGAGATTCCCGCCTTTTCCTTTGCGGCCCAGTCCCGGCCGGCGCCCAAGGTCAAAACGGCCCGGCCCAGGGTGCTCATCCCCGTCTTCCCCGGCACCAACTGCGAGTACGATACGGCCAAGGCCCTGGAAGATGCCGGGGCCCAGGCGGAAATCTTTGTGGTCCGGAACCTGACAAAAGACCAGGTGGCCCAGTCGGTAGAGGACTTTGCAAAGCTGGTTTCCGATTCCCAGATGATTTTCATCCCCGGCGGCTTCTCCGGCGGCGACGAGCCGGACGGCTCCGGAAAGTTTATCACGGCCTTCTTCCGCAACCAGGCGGTCAAAGAGGCGGTGACGGAGCTTCTGGAAAAGCGGGACGGGCTGATGTGCGGCGTGTGCAACGGGTTCCAGGCCCTGATTAAGCTGGGCCTTGTGCCCTACGGCAAGATTATGGACACAGACGCCGACTGCCCCACTTTGACCTTTAACACCATCGGCCGCCACCAGTCCCGGCTGGTACGGACCCGGATTGCCTCCAACCGGTCTCCCTGGCTGGCCAGGACCCAGGTGGGACAGGTGTACACCGTGCCCATTTCCCACGGCGAGGGCCGGTTCCTGGCCAGCGACAGCCTCATTGCCCAGCTGGCCCAGAACGGGCAGATTGCCACCCAGTATGTGGACCTGGACGGCAAGGTCACCGACGATATCCGTTTCAATCCCAACAACTCCGCCTTTGCCATCGAGGGTATTACCTCCCCCGACGGCCGGGTTCTGGGGAAGATGGGCCACTCGGAGCGGATTGGCGCGGGACTCTACCGGAACGTGCCGGGAGAATACGACATGGGCCTGTTCGCCTCGGCGGTGGCCTATTTCCGGTAACGCCAATAGAAGTAGAAAACTGCCGGAACCCAAGGGTTCCGGCAGTTTTGCCCTGGAGAAGACCGGTTCCGGCCCGGCTGGTTTGGGGCAGCCATCTTCGGCACGATTTTTTGAAGGCCGTCGGGAATGGGGCCGGCACACACCGGCCGGAAAGGAGAGCCAATGATTTGGACGGAAGTTTCCACACCCCTGGGGCCCGTGACCCTGGCGGCAGAGGAAGCGGGCCTGACAGGCCTGTGGTTTGTGGGTCAGGCCTATGACAAAGGACCCTGGGTGCGGGCCCAGGGAAAAGAAGGGGACTGCCCGGTCTTCTGCCAGGCCCGCCAGTGGCTGGAGGCCTATTTTTCCGGCACCTTTCTGCCGGTGAAGGTGCCTTTGGCCCCGGAGGGAACGGCCTTTCAAAAGGGAGTCTGGGAGATTCTCAGGACGATTCCCCCCGGCAAAACCATGACCTACGGCCAGATTGCCGGGCTCCTGGAAGCAAGGGGCCACCGGCGGGTCTCGGCCCAGGCCGTAGGCGGGGCTGTGGGCCGGAACCCTCTGAGCCTTCTCATCCCCTGCCACCGGGTGGTAGGGGCCCAGGGCCAGCTGACCGGCTATGCCGCGGGGCTTTGGGTCAAGCGGCGGCTTCTGGAACTGGAGGGCGCCAGCTTTGACTCCCGGGGCCGCCTGATACGGTAGGCAGGAGAAAGGCCCCCTCAAAAGAGAGACGCGAAACACGGCGCCACACAGGCCTTATCCCGGATTGCCAAAAGGACGATGAGGGGCAGGGCCTTTTCAGGCGGAAGATGGAAAGGGAAGCCCAATGGTTTTGGGGCGTCCCCTTTTGCGGCGGCATCCGGTTTTTGGGGGAATCAGGGGGAAGAGGCCCGTTTTCTCCCGATTCTTAAAAAGATGGCAGCGGAAAACCCTCTGCCATCTTTTTTGGTTTCCGGGCGGGCCCGGAAGGGATTGCTTGTTTTTTCCGCAGCGCAGTTTTTTAGTCCCGTTTATGGGACAGCGGCTGCAATAGAATATTTTTAGTGGAGAATGCCTCTGTTTTGTGCTATCCTGTAAAAAGTAGAAATCCACATTTTGAGGTCGATATGGGATGAACACAGCACCTTATAGCGGGTCTTTGACCGCAGAGCAATTCTTATTTTATGAAATGCGAATTGCGTCGAAACTATATATACAAGGGATTCAAGTCGATGAGGCTGTTTCCAAAATACGAGAGGACAATTTGTTCCAATACCCGACAGAGCGTAAGATCTCCCGGATGACCAGGGCGTGTTACCGCCGCCTGGATGCGCTTAACAGCCGGGCGCTGATACAGGAAATCAGAAGTGCCCCTGTGGAGATTGCCAAGCAAATCAACCTTTATGCCATCATGCGGTATAATCGGCTGGTCTGGGATTTTATGCTCCAAGTCATCGGCGAAAAGTTCCGCACCCAGGACTTCTCTTTTGAGAGAAAGGATCTCAACACCTTTTTCTCCAGGCTTCAAGCTCAGAATGACGGCGTAGCCGGTTGGAGTGACAACACGATTGAGAAAATCAAGAGTGTTCTGGTGCGCTGCCTGGTGGAAACGGAATACCTGGATCATTTCAAGAGTACAACCCTGAACCCGGTCTTCCTTTGTGAAGAACTGGAACAAGGAATTCGCGAGAACAATGATACGGAAGTACTTCCGGCGTTTAATTGCTTCCGCTGAGGAGGGAAAGAGATCATGCTGAAGGCAGAACTGGACCGGATTCGGGAACGGATTTCTGATTCCGATTTCCTTGAGAATAAAGGCTTGAGCAATGAAGTGGGCATTCATGTCTTTTGTTACGATCCTGCCCATGAATTGGTGGTGCAGGATTATATTAGAAGAATGAAAGAAGAATCCGGCACACCGTATCGAATCGTGGAATGTGATCTCTATGAGATCTTCCTTCAAGTATTGGAGGAAAAGCGGGTACTGAAGTCCACTCCCGGGCTGGAGGCCAAGAGAGGGAAAGATTATTTGCTGCTGCAGCTGCAAAAAATCGCCACTCCGGAAGCTTTGCTGGCCAAGATGGATTACGCTCCCCATGTAAAAGGACAGGATGTCCTGTTTATGACAGGCATCGGAAAAATCCATCCTTTTATGCGATCCCATAAGATGCTGGACAGCATGCAGCATCTCTTTGCCGATATTCCTGTTGTAATGTTTTACCCTGGCACTTTTAATGGCCAGACATTGAGCCTCTTTAATGAATTTGTTGACGGAAACTATTACCGGGCATTTAATTTGTTGTAAGGGAGAGCGGAAGTATGAAGATTCAATCTATGTTTCAAAAAGACATCAACCGTGACATCAATGGTGTTGTCAAGGTGGCCCAGGATGACGAAAAGAGTCTGCACCAGGAATTGAGCGAGTACATCATCACAAAAGAGCTGCGCCGCCATTTCCGGACATTCTTTGATAACTATACCAAGGCTATGGATCAGCCCACAGATAAAATGGGGGTGTGGATATCCGGCTTCTTTGGAAGCGGTAAATCCCACTTTTTGAAGATGCTCTCTTACCTGCTTTCCAACCGGGAAGTGCAGGGAATTCCGGCTATCGACTACTTTAAAGACAAATTCGATGACCCGATGATGTACGCCCAGGCGGTCAAATGCGTGTCTATTCCCACAGAATCCATTCTGTTCAATATTGACATTGAAGGACCTATCAACAAGGATAAGACCGCTGTTCTCCGCACCTTTGCCAAGATGTTTT
>CALXCQ010000129.1 GCA_944386835.1 uncultured Oscillospiraceae bacterium
GTTGGCACAGTCCAGGCCTACTTTTATCCCCTTGAAAGAGTAGATGCCCAACGAAATCAGGTAGCCCATGTAGCGGTTGCGGCCCGCCACATAATCCACAGTACGACCAATCTGGTCGCGGTGGGCAAAAGGCAGCTCGGGCCAGTTCTGGTCGAACACGTGCAGCTTACCGTCCAGGTAGTCCTCGATGAGGAGAAGGGTTTCCTCGTCCATCTTTTCACCGCAGTAATTGATGAGCTTGATGCCGTTGTCGTAATAGGGATTGTGGCTGGCAGAAATCATGATGCCGCAGTCAAAATCGTCTACCCGTGCGATGTAGGCCACGCTAGGGGTGGTAGTGACGTGGAGCAGATAAGCGTCCGCGCCCGACGCCACCAGGCCGCCCACCAGCGAATACTCAAGCATGTAGCTGGAACGGCGGGTGTCCTTGCCGATCACGATGCGGGGCGGATCGTTGTCCCCGTTGCGCTGCCGCAGCATCCCATAGTACCAGCCCAGAAAACGGCCAATCTTGTAGGCGTGGTCTGCGGTGAGTTCTATGTTGGCTTCTCCACGGAAGCCATCGGTACCGAAGTATTTAGACATAATTCAAATTCCTTTTTTATTATTTTACGCTTTGCTCAAAATAATATCCCTATTCACCTCTCTATCCATACACATATTTGCAATTTTTTCGAATTGTAATTCTTCCTCTCGATCAATAAAAACCGGATACATCACATTTTCAATTGTAGTTACAGATCCTTTTCTTGTTACCAAGAGACCCGATTTTTCGTTTTTTATCAACACATTATTTCTAAGCTTATATCTCATTATTGCAAACTCCTCAAAAATATTAATTTTAAGCTCATTTTTTGCTTTGTCGATTCGCCACCTCCAATTCATCACGCATCTCTAAGTAACATGTTTATTTTTGCCCAATTACTAGAGCTATTTGGGATGTATTGCCAATTGCATTTTACTCTCGATTCGCGATTTCTTTACTTTCTTTTTGAGCAATCATATAACAGTCAATCAGACTATAAACCGCATCTGCCACAAATGCAGTCATTTGATATCCATAATTATCAGTTCTATTGCTCCATTCTGGATGTTTTTCCTTCGAATCCACACAAATCACACCAAGCATTTTATATTCAGATTTTCCATTGTTAACTATTCGATATCGAATTGGAATTACTATTGTTGACAAAAAATAATCCGGCCATTTGTCACCATATTCACAATAAAAAACATCACTGTCATTTTCTTTTTCCGTTAAGGATTTTAAATCTCCTTCTGCAAAAAAGGAAAGTTGCCTTTTTAATATTGAATTGTACGCATAGTTATCTGTAATTCGGATCGACCCTTTATCTAACCTTTGTACTTTTTTCCGTCCACCACGGCATTTAATATTTTCATTTCCTCGAGCAAAAGTTTTAAGTCTGTTTGCTTTTAAGCACAACTTAATGCTCGCGCATATAGTATGACTATAATAGACGCTTAAAATTTTCTCAAGGTCATTGAGAATACTGATTAATGAATTCGCTGTTTTTTCTCTTGTATCTGCAATTTTTTGATCCGGCATCCAAGAAATTTGTGTTTTTATATCATGCGTTACATTGTGAGAAAAGGCTGCAGACACCATAACTTTCTGTCGTATTTCTTGAATTGATTCTTCGCTTCTTTGTTTTATTCGCTTGATATTTTCCTTCTTTTCTTTTTCCTTTTCTTCAAGTTCCCGCTCCAATTTATTGGTTAAGATCATCCATTGGTAAAAATAAAGGGCACCAAATGCAACGCTTGCAATCCCTCCTGCTATCCACACATTACTAGCAAGTGAACTAAAAAATGTCCCAAAAAGAAACCACGCGATTTCAAGAAAAGTTGATAACCCATCGAATAATTTTGGATTTTTTGTGCGAATTCGCTCAACAAAGCAACGGATATTAACAATAATCGCTTTGCACTGTTTCAACTTTTTTCTTTCTTTATTATTTCCAAAATCTTCTTTTCCTATTTCGTTCAACATCTATTACCTCATTATTGTTATTAGTTTACCCGTATTATCAAATTATCCATTTGGGAACTTTCATGTTACTAATATATTTTACCGCTATTTTCTCCACACCATCTTATTGACAACTCCAGTGTAGCTCTGGATGATCTTTACAACCTTGTCCGATACGTTCTCATCGGTATAGTCCGGCACAGGGACACCCAGGTCGCCGTTCTTGTTCATCTCAACCGCTACATCCACGGCCTGCAGCAGGCTGTCTGTGTCGATGCCGGCCAAGATGAAACAGCCCTTATCCAGGGCCTCCGGCCGCTCGGTGCTGGTGCGGATGCAGACTGCCGGGAAGGGATGCCCCACACTGGTGAAAAAACTGCTCTCTTCCGGCAGGGTACCGCTGTCACTGACCACACAGAAAGCGTTCATCTGGAGGCAGTTGTAGTCGTGAAAACCCAAAGGCTCATGCCGGATGACGCGCCTGTCTAGCTGGAAACCGGATGTTTCCAGGCGCTTGCGGCTGCGCGGATGGCAGGAATACAAAATCGGCATATCGTACTTTTCCGCCATTTTATTGATAGCCGTAAAGAGGGACAGAAAATTCTTCTCGGTGTCGATATTTTCCTCACGGTGGGCCGACAGCAAAATATATTTACCCTTTTCAAGGCCGAGGCGGGCGTGGATATCCGAGGCCTCTATCTTGGCCAGGTTTTTGTGCAGAACTTCTGCCATCGGCGAGCCGGTCACGTAGGTTCGCTCTTTGGGCAGGCCCGTGTCCGCCAGATATCGGCGGGCGTGCTCTGAGTAAGCCATATTCACGTCCGAAATAATGTCCACAATGCGGCGGTTGGTCTCCTCTGGCAGGCACTCGTCCTTGCAACGGTTGCCCGCTTCCATGTGGAAAATAGGGATGTGCAGCCGCTTGGCGCCTATGACGCTCAGGCAGCTGTTGGTGTCCCCCAGCACCAGCACGGCGTCCGGCTGAATGGCCACCATCAACTTGTAGGACTCCGCAATGATATTCCCCATCGTCTCGCCCAGGTCTGCACCGACGGCGTTCAGGTAGACCTCCGGGTCCGCCAGTTCCAGATCGC
>CALXCQ010000130.1 GCA_944386835.1 uncultured Oscillospiraceae bacterium
ATCCCCTTGTGGGATCTCCCGGGCTTCCTGTAGGAGTGATTTGTCGGTGTCCGAATCTGATCCGCCGCGAGGATGCGGGCGACCTGATTGGGGCCTTTGCCGGAGGCACATAAGTCGAAGACGCGCCGGACTACAGTTGCCGCTTCTTCATCCGAAATGAGTTCCTTGCTGTCAGGGCTTTCCTTCCTGTACCCGTAGGGAGGCCGGCCTCCCAGCCGTTCTCCGCGCTCCGCCTGCATCTTCTTGATGGCCCGCACCTTTTTGCTGATGTCCTTGGCGTGGAGTTCGTTGGCCCAGTTGCGGATGGGGTTGAAGTCATTGCTGCTCTCCACCAGGGAGTCCACGCTGTCGTTCACCGCGATGAACCGGACGCCCTTCTCTGGAAAATAGAGTTCCGTCAGCTGGCCCACCTGCAGGCACTCCCGTCCCAGGCGGCTGAGATCCTTGACGATCAGGGTCTCCACCTCGCCGTTCTCAATCATCTCCACGATCTTCTTCCACGCGGGCCGCTCGAAGTTAGTCCCGGAGTATCCATCGTCGGCCAGAAACAGGGTGTTCTCGAATCCATTGTCCGCCGCGTACTTCTCCAGAAACAATTTTTGGCAATTCCTCCTCGTTTTGCAGAGAAAAAATGCACCTACTTAGAGCCACAATGTCATTAAGTCAAGCGTTTTCCGATGGAAGGGGCAGAAAGCAGTAACTTATTTCGCGCAATTTTTGAAAAAACACTAAAAAGCGAAAGTTAAGAACCAGGGTATTTGCCCGGTTCTTAACTTAATGACATTACTCAGAGCCAACGTACCGTTTTGCTCTGGGGTAGGTGCACATCTGCTGTCGATTGATTTGTGTACAGTATAGCAGACGATGGCATGATTTGCAATGGAAAGACAAAGGTGCACAACTGTATTATGCTACTCCTTGATTTTCTTTTTCAGTAAATAAAATCCATGTAAATCCATGAGAAAAATCGATTCTGGGCCGGAGCCAATGTCATTAAGCTAAGAACCGGGCAAATACCCTGGTTCTTAACTTTCGCTTTTTTAAGTGTTTTCCCCAAAACTGCGCGAAATAAGTTGCTGCTTTCTGCCCCTTCCATTGGAAAACACTTAACTTAATGACATTGCCCAGGGGCTAAAAGGCCTGCCGATTGGGTATGCCGACATTTTTCAAACAAGCCCTAGGCATCAAAAGTCATCATTATCATGTCCCCAAAAGAGCCGCAATATTATTGGCAGGAGCCAATCTGTACTATGCAGAAAGGAAATCTCTGCAAATTTACTATAAAAGTCATCTGTTAACATTATAAATAGCGGTATTCCTGCGTCGAAATTTGAAACCAATTTCATCTTCAGTGCTAATTGATTATCACTTTGCTAAAGAGAGTTTTTATTATTTTGCTTTATCGAGAATTCTAGAAATGAGCTTACAATGGCTGGATAAACGGCTTTTCTTTTGATTGCAAGGTATATGCTCAAATACTTATTTACCTCGTCGTTTATCGTTAAAATGGAAAACCCAGAATTATTTTCCGCAATATTTCGTAAAACGCAAGCCAAGGCCATGCCGCCCTTTACCATGTTAACAATGGACTGGTCGTCTGTGACAGTAATGTAAGGTCGGAATGTTAACCCTGCTTCGGAGAACATGTTCTGAGTTTTATAAAGCATTCCTGAATTGCTATCAAAACTAACAAATCTCTCGTTGACCAAATCCTTTAAATAACAACTTTTTTGGTTCGAAAGGCGATGGCCTGCTGGAACAATTACAACGATCTCTTCCCGCTTTACTTCATAATAATCCAAATCTAAATACTTATCCATGAGAAATGTTTCTGAATGGAATCCCATATCATAGTCTCCCATGTGTGTAGAAAAGATAACCTCGTGAGTCGTTGTCGGCTTGACCTAAAAACGTACATTGGGATATAATTCATTGTATTTGCAAATTAATTTGGGCAGATAACCATATGTAAATCCGTAAATACAAATAAGAGAAATCGTCCCCTCTAATCGGTCCATCATATATTGGACTTCTTCTACCCCCTGGTTGATGATTTGCATAGCCTGATCTACATATTTCAAAAATATCTTCCCATATGGTGTGATTCGGACATTACGGCCAGACTTTTCAAATAATTCCGCCCCTAATTCCTCTTCTAGACTGGAAATCGCTCTGCTGAGTGCAGATTGCGTAATAAATAATTTTTCAGAGGCGCGCAGGTAGTTTTCCTCTTTTGCGATTGCTTGAAAGTATTTCAAATGTTGATAATTCATGGTGACCTCCACTTGAAAGAATCTCATTGTAATTATCTATAATTGTTTTTGAAAAGTCAAGAAGAGCACACCCAGCCCAGATTTCATCAATCGAATGCACTATTTGAGATAATATTAAGGAGCACAAATCCAAGCACGATAAAAGGTGCTAGGTTTGTGCTCCTCCATAGTTAAGTCTGAATCACAACATATTGGGAATTATCATTACAAGATTTGGAATAAAAGTGCACAAAAGTAGAACAATCATGAGTCCAACAATCATCGGCCATATTTCCTTTAGAAGCTGGGGAATGCTCAACTTAGAGATGCGGCAACCCACAAAAAGGCATGTTCCCACAGGGGGAGTCAATAGGCCGATACACAAGTTAACACTCAAGATTACACCAAAATGCACTGGGTCGATCCCATAGGCCTTAATCAAGGGAACCAAAACAGGACACAGCATAGAAATTGCAGGTGCACTGTCCAGGAGCATTCCTACAACGAAAAGCAGGAGTGTGATCAAAATCAAAAGAACATTCTTATCCTGTGTAAAGCCCATAAAGAATGTCTGGATGATCTGGGGCACGCGTTCCACAGTGAGGATCCAGGAAAAGATGCTGGATGTAGCAATCAGGTACATGATGATTGCGGAAGAAAGAGCGGACTCCTTCAGTGCCTTAAAAATGTTTTTCAGGTTGAGCTCTTTGTAAACAAAGATTCCAATCAACAGGGCATATACGCACCCGACTGCGCCGGCCTCAGTGGGAGAACAAGTGCCAGACATAATGCCGACAATGATGATGATAGGGGCAAGGAGAGCCCAAATCGCCTCTATCAGAGCCCTGATCCGCGCCCGGAAGGGCAGTCGCTCCCGCTTTGGGATGTGATACTTTTTTGCCTTATAGACCACGATGATCATAAGTACCCCGCCCATCATCAGACCGGGGATATATCCACCCTTGAACATGTCCGTAACGGAAACACCAGCGATAGAAGCATACAAGACAAAAAGGGTGCTGGGAGGGATGATGGGTCCAGTCGTACCTGCTGCTGTTACAGTGGCAGTAGCCAGCTCTTTGCTGTAACCGCGCTCTATCATCTCCGGGACGATCAAAGCGCCAATCGCCGCCACTGTTGCGACAGCGGAACCACTGATAGCTGCGAAAATCATGCACGACACGACAGCTACGATTCCGAGACCACCCGTGACGTGTCCCAAAAAGGCGTCCGCAAATCGAATGATCCGCTTAGAGATCCCACCTTGTTCCATCAAAGTACCAGCAAGCATAAAGAAAGGGATCGCCATCAGGGGAAAGGAGTTGACCGCATTGAACATCCGCTGCATTGCGATCGTCAAGTCAAAGCCTCCACCAACGATCAGCGCAAGGGCCGAAGAAGCACCCAGGCAGATCGCGATAGGACAACCGATAATCAGCAAGAGAGCAAATGCGAGAAAAAGCGGCATCAGCATGTAGTATCCCCCTCTCCTATTTCAGAGTTCGAGCCGGAATGGGCAGGGGCTTCTAAGACCAGAAGGATACAATAAAAAATCATGATAATAGATCCAACCAACATCGCGCCATAGGCGATCCATTTTGGAAGTCGAAGAGCTGCCATTGTCTGATTCCGTTCCGCAAGAATGTAGATCCAGGCGTAGCGGGTGCAAAATAACGCAAATGCCAAGCAAACAACGCTGATTATCTTTTGAAAAATAAACTGTATCATAGGCGGCATATGAGAGGAAAGCAGGTCCATACAAATGTGTTGCCCTTTTCCCAAAGCATATCCGGAGCAGAGGAAAACGACCCAAACTTCAATATAAAGGGAAATTTCTTCTGCCCAAGACAGGGAATGCCCTAAAATATAACGATAAATCACCTGCACAAATATGATCACTGTGATTGCAGCCATCCCGGCGCCCGACAGGCCCATAATGAGCTTTTCAACTACGTGTTCTATACGGTTTAAAACTTTCAACAGGATACCCCCTTTTAAAGTGAGGCGCCCACGGTGGAGCGCCTCACTTTTCGTTTGAGTTGAGAGACGGATCCCCTATGCACAGGCCCGGAT
>CALXCQ010000131.1 GCA_944386835.1 uncultured Oscillospiraceae bacterium
AACAGGATCAACCGCCCCGCTTCCGATGTGAGACAAGTGAGGACGGAATTCAGGTTCAGCTGAGGGATATTACGCAGATCCCCTGTGACTGCATCGTCAACGCAACCAATGAAACCTTACTGGCGAGCGGAGAGGTGGATATGGCGATCCATCGGGCCGCAGGGCCGCAACTGCTGGAAGCATGCCGTGCACTGGGAAGCTGCCGGACCACAGAGGCAAAGTTGACCGGCGGCTATCGCCTGGCTGCCCGCTGGATCATCCACACCGTCGGCCCCCGTTATCCAATGCCCAGGCATACTGAGCTGCTGGTTCAAACATACCAGAACGTTTTGAATCTGGCCAAAGAATACGGCCTCCACTCGATTGCCCTTTCTGCAATATCGACCGGAAGATTCAGCTATCCCAAAGCAGAGGCTACTGCAGTTGCAGTGGATGCCGTCAGGAAATGGAAGCGGGAACACTCTGACTACGCACTGGAAATTATTTTTGCGGATATGGATCTGGTGACTTATCGGTGCTTTTGTAAAGCATTTAAAACAAAGGAGAAGTCGCAATGAACGAAAAACAGACTGTGATGGTTCTCCAGGGCTCCAAAATCCTGTATCATAAGATTAGAAGCGATGTTGATATTACGGTAGACCACATAGAAAGGTGGTTCTTATGGAAACAAAATCCTCTGGCATTACGTCTCGTACTGAGAGGTTTTATGTAAAAGTCATCTCAGAGTTCGACTCAACAGGATATATGCTTCCCTTATCCATCACTTGGGCCGACGGACGCAATTTCGCCATAGAAAAAGTTCGTGACTTCCGCCCTGCCAAGACAGAAAGCTGCACACGCTCTGTCGATTGCTTTACTGTTTTGATACACGGGCAAGTGAAATTCCTGTTTTTTGAACACGCCGATCCTCTTCTTAAAGGAACATTTGGACGGTGGTATGTGGAGAAACCGGTTGTTTAGCAGACATAAAAATTCATCTAAATCCCAAAAAGCCGTATGCAATTTCAGTTACTTTGATCTGAATTTACATACGGCTCTATTTGCATCAATTGTAATTATTTTAACCTTTCGAGAATCTCCGCACTGGTCATTCCACTTGAAAGAAGCTGCAGAACAAGGGACTCTGCCTCTTGTTTTTGCATTTCCAATGCTGCCTCTGCTTCGGCGCTGGCCCTCTGCTCCCTTATTTTAGCGATCGCTTTATCGAGTTTCTTAACCATTGCTTTCTTAGCTTTGAGTTGTGCTTTCAGACCCTCGATCTCATTTTTGATTTGAACTATCTCACCATTCAGCTTTTCTTTCTCGTCGCATTTTTGGGCGATATCTGCCTCATAGTCCATATTCAGCTTTTTAGCGTTCTTTCTTTGCCTAGCCATATTTCCTCCTTAAACACATTCATCTTATTCTTTAGAGCCATCTTCCTTCTCTACCTTATGAAAAACCACTGGCAACTCATCTACATCAGTGACTGAACCAATTGCAACAGGGGATACCCATTTTAAAATCAACTTGCGTTGCATAGGTTCGTTTTTGGGTCCCGTCCAAAAATGATGCCAATGACCCCTGCGAAGGTGAGGTCGAGGAGATGCGTGTGAACCGCCGGTTTTGACTGCATTATCGGAATCTGTTCCGCTTTCTCTCAGTCTCCGGATCGCCGCACCTGTATAGAAACCTACATCCCATTTGCGAATTTCGCGGTATTGGTCTCGGATTACCAGCGGGCTTCGTTTTGTTATCGTTTTCTGCTCTTGGTCTGGTACAATTTCCGCATTGGATGCAAGTATGTAAAGTATCAGCTGTAAGGATTTTTTTAGTATGTCGAAAGCCTCACGCGGAGGTTTTAGCCCTTCTAACGGACTCTGGCCTTCGTCCGCAGTGTTGGCAAGGATTTCATTCCACATATGATTCAAACTAGCGGAAATGGTTCCCTCGTCTATATGTAGTGGCAGTCCAACTGTAGCGTCCTTATCACCTGTGGGTATATAGAGGAATCGAAGTTCTTGATCTCCGTTGTTGACATCAAATTCGAGATGAACTACAAAGCCATGGTATGTGCTCTCTCCTATAGAAAGCCCCGGCGCTTCAATATAAAACGCGCTGTAAGGGAGTTTAAGCAAGAATTCTCCAGGAATTTCCAGGTCGTCCCCTTGCTCATACAGTACTTGGGCCAGATCCGGGTCAACCACATAAACTTCTTTATTTATGCGCCATGGAGCTAACGCTGCGATACACTGGGCCAACTTAATATCTTCTGCAAATATACTTTCAAGGGGTCTGCCTTGTGAAGCAACCGCAATTGCTGCCGCAAATGGAGCGTAACACCATTCCGGCCATTTAGGCAAGCCGTCTTGTCCATTCGCCTGGTGAAAATCATCCATCTGCTTCCAACATTGTGGTATTCGCTTTGTTACGGTTTTAAGAAGATCAAGTGGTTGATATTCTTTCACTGTTGCTTCCCTCCTTTAATATTCTGCGTGTTTTGAGGCCGTTTTGGGTGGTATTTGCGAATATTCAAAGCATTCTTTGATGGGTGTTCAGCCCATTTTTCTCCGCGTTGATAGGGAGTATGTGTGTTGACAGTATTTCGGGATATCGCATGAAGACCATCCATATTTTACTTCTCCTCAATTTTTCCAGAAATGAAACCCAATCGACAAAAATCGCATCCACTTATGAATCTATTATCTATCCAGAACGACGCCGATGACTGTTCTTTATAGATGATATTAAGTCCCCGAATCGCCTGTGCAAGCTGTTGCTCATTTATCTTCTTAGCTTCAGGCGGCAACCCAGCTATTTTGGACTTCATTTCTTCTAGAATCCGGTTAGCTTTTTCCATCAGTTCCGCTCGAATCTGCTCGCCCCAGACTACTTGCTTCTCAGTACCTTTTAGGGCGGCCATCCCGATCTGTGCCGCGTTGCTTGCCAGTTCCACTGCCTTAGCCTTTTGCTCTGCCTCAAAGCACCCTTCGCAAACAATGAAATGAGATTCCGCCCACTTCTTCCAACTCTCGGCCTCGCTGCAATTTCTCTTTTTAGCCTTTACTTCAAATATGTTACCGCATTTTTTGCATTTGCACAATGCT
>CALXCQ010000132.1 GCA_944386835.1 uncultured Oscillospiraceae bacterium
AGTGATCTCTCCCATGGGCCCGCCCATGGCGGCGGTATGGCAGCCGGGAAAGCTCCAAAACCTGCACTATGTCATTCAGGATCGGATTTACGGATAAACCATCAGACAAAGATAGCCCCGGCGCTCAAAAAGCGCCGGGGCTGTTCTACTATGCGCCAGGAAAGGAGGGCCGCTTTGGGCGGCCACCTGTATCATGTCCCTGCACACCGGCATGGGCCGGAGTATGGGTGCCGCATCTGCGATATTCTGGAAATACGTTGAGGCCCCGGCCAAAACCGGCCAGGGCAGGCTCATCACCGCCTCTGGATGCAACGTCCCTATTGCGGACGCGGGATTTTTGTTAACGCCAGGACTGGTAGGCGGCGGGATGCGGACGATGTAATTGCCTACCACATCCGACAGGCGTTTGTGCCTGGAGCGGTCACGCCGAAAGAGGCTAACCACATCGGCGTGTAGTTTGCCAAACACTTTACCAAGGAATATCTCGCCTTCATCGTCTACATCCACATAGATTGTGCGCACGTCCATAATCACATCATTTGAAACTCCGCCCTACTAGACTGCACCCACAAATCCCGCAACTTTTGGGGTGGCACCCGCGCCGTGCGGCGGCTGATTGATACCCTGTGCATTGGAAACGGCCTGTCCATTGTGGAGGCCCCGAAGCCCAGGGGGAATACCTGCGACACGTGGCTGGGCGCCTAGGCCAAGCCCTCCCGTCTGGAACTGTTGCGGCAGGCTATTTCAGTTTCAACATCACCATGAATATCTACGCTCACGCAAAGAAAGAAACCAAGCATTCTTCTGCCCGGTCTCTGGATAAGGTGGTGGGTAAGTATTTCCCTTGTAGAAATCTCGCAAGGGAAAAGCAAGGGGAAATACAAGGGGCAGCCCTCAGAAGTCCTGAAAACTCAAGTATTTCCGGTGATAAAGTCGAGAAATATTACGAAATGTAGTTTTTGCTGAGATTTGCAGAGAAAAATTCATTTTCTCTTGACAAATTGCATCAACTCCGTTATTCTCTATATAAAGGCGTTAACTTGTTAGCTAACAGCCGTCAAAATAAAATTCTTGGCCAAAATGTACAGAGATAGTGTGGGGGATACTATGGTGCATCAAGCAAAAAGTTAGGAGCGAAGATAATGAAGTGTTCAGACTTGCCTTTTGGCGAGTATATTAGAGAAAAAAGAGAACAAATTGGTAAAACGCTCAGAGGACTTGCTGCAGAGTTAGACATTTCCGGAGCATATCTGCATGATATTGAAAACGGGAAAAGGCGTGCCCCCGAACGACTTCTGGAGAAGATGGCCTCCCTGCTTGAAATTACAGAAACGAGTGAATTGCACCATTTTTATGACTTAGCAGGGGTCAGCCAAAATGGGCAACATGTAGACATCAATTCATATATGAACAGTGTACCCTCCGCACGTGCGGCATTAAGGACTGCAAAGGACGCCAATTTGACCGATGAGGATTGGCAGAAACTAATCGAAATCATTAAGAAGAAAAAAAGGACTTAGGAGTAGGGGTGATTCTGTGGAGCTGACGTATCCTCAACGCACAGACGGAATGTATATTCTATCTAGGTTTGACATTGACGAAATTGCGTATTCCCTATTGAAAGACTTTTCTCCACGGAATCTTGAATATCCTATTGCGGTAGACATTGATGCGTTCCTTGTAGATTACCTCCAACTATTAGTGAAGGAACGGTATATTGGCGTGATTGGTTGTGAAGCCTTGGGGCTGACCGTAATGCGTGATAGCGTCGAGATCCCTTCTCTGGATGAAAAGATGCATCCAATCATTCTGAAGGAAACATACGGAAATGTCCTAATCAGTCCAACGCTGAATGGAGTTAAGAACCGGCCTCGTAAGCGATATACTAAGGCGCACGAAGGTGCTCATTGGGTTTTGCACCAACCGTACTTTCAAAATGCGGATGGAACAGAACAAGGCAGATTATGCAGTGGATTTGTGGCCTGTAGGACGGTCGAACGATATATACCAACAACCAGTAGGAAGGTCAACTGGCTTGAGTGGCAGGCGGATACTCTGGCTGCGTCCTTATTGATGCCGAGGGATATTTTTATGTGTTATACCAAGTCATTGTTTCGCAGAGCTGGTGTTAGGCATGGGTATTTATCTGCAAAATGCGGATCAGACAAGCAGCTGTTCCATGAGATCGCACCAGATCTGTGTAAGAAGTTCTCGGTGTCTCTGCGTGCGGTTCAGATCCGAATGATCCATTTAGGGTTGATTCGGACAGGCGCCATATAAAAGAATAAATAGAATGCGGTGGAGAGCACCGCATTCTATTTCCTGGTGTGTTAGCAAAGTTGCTTACAAAGTGTAATCTTCTGATTGATAAGTGAGGGGAATGTCATGAAGCACAGCGACTCAATTGCGGCACGATGTCCTGTATGTGGGAAAGGGAGGGTAATTGACATTGGTCCTAAAGCAAATGCTGGGCAATTCATCCTTTGCGGCCCGGGAAGTGTGAGCCAGGCCGTATTGATTGCAAAGTGCCCAAAATGTGGACAGAAAGTGGGAATTATGCTTCGTGAGTTAAAACCTATTTAGACTATTGCGGATTGATAAAACAGGAATTTTGTATTTATACTTAATATCATTTGTTGTCAAGCGCACCAGCCACCTGCAGAATTACGAGAAATCTGCATGCAGGATTCATGAGCTCGGAGCCTTACAGATAGCTTTTTAGCTATATGTAAGGCTCTGTTTTTTTGCCCTTTCCTACGCTAAAAAGCGGAAAGGGCATCCATGTTCAAACGGTGGCAGCCTTACATCGCAAAATATCCATGAGTTCCATCCCAAAATTTTCAAAAATTTTGAGATGGAGTGAACGAATATGAAGACAACATATTTGCCTAACCACGAGCGCCCCACTAAAGGCGGAAGCGGCCCAAAAGACGCCCCCGATCTCATTGAGCTTGGCCAGAATATCCAACGGTGGCGGGAGCGGGGTGGGATGACCCAGGAAGAATTGGGCATGGAAATCGGAGCAGATAAAGGCAAGATCTCCCGTTATGAATCCGGACAGATGGTGATGAAGGTGGATCGCCTTTTTCAGATTGCCGAAGTTCTTCGGGTACCGGTGGATGAGTTGTGTCCGAAATGGCTGCGTATGCAAGAATGGATGGTACCCAGGGTATACCAGCTTGTGAAAATGATACAGGAACTGCCTATGGACAAGCAAGATATCTTCCTCTGTGCGGCAGAAGCAATGGTAATTGGTTTTCGTTCCGCCGAATAGCAGTACATTGTATTTAGTTGTTGCCGTTTAGGGCAACAATCACCTTAAAAGTTTGCCCTTTAGGGCAACGACAAATTCCAAGGGCCATGTTACGATCAAGGCGGTTCAGAGGAACCGGCTAGAAGGTCGGGAATCGGGACGGAACGGGATGCAGGCCAAAATTTGAGGTTATCCCGGCGACCTTGAAAACTTCATATCCGGCAGCGGGATACGTCCGCTGACGAGAGGCCCTCTGGGAGGAGGGCTGAAGCGACGCTGGAGGATGCGCCAAGACCACCTGTGCGGGGAACCGCATCAAAGACGGCCAAGAAAGGTGCAGAGCGGTGCCCATCCGTCCACAAAGCGGCCTGTGGCGGGCTGTTTTGCATTGCGGCTGGTTTACCCAGCCCGACCCTCGTCAGCAATCTAGTAATGATACTCCTGTCCAGCCACAGCCCCGGGTGATACCGGGATCAAGCAATGGGGGCAGCTCGGAGAGATCCTCGGAGGGGTGAGATTCCCGTGATGTGTGCCAACGCAGTCCGTCTGCTGCCGCCCTGCCGCCTGGGGGAGTAGTGTCGAATACAGGCGCGGAATGATTGCTTTTTGGAAATCCAAGATTTCAGAAGATATGGAGCGAGGCCGCTCCCTGCCCATTTTGGAGC
>CALXCQ010000133.1 GCA_944386835.1 uncultured Oscillospiraceae bacterium
TAAGCCCCATAGGTACACAATGTGCACCTATGGGGCTTAACGCTGTGTACGGGAAACGCCTATGGATGCGAACAAATTGCATCCACAGGCGTTTATACTTTGCACGTGAGGTCTTAACGGTAATGCCGCCTCAGTAAAATATTTCTTTTCAGAACTTTTATTTTTTACTTTTTTTCATCTGCTCCTTAAATGCCTTTTTCAGCATCTCTCGGCCTTCCTTTTTGGTCAAGGCATTTTGATCCAACTTTCCCATTTTTATTGCTTTGCAAACCTCAATATAGGCTTTGCCAAGGGCAAGCGTGATCACACCCGCTGTACCGGCAGACACAGCTCCGCCGGCTACTGAACCTGCGCCAGGAACCAGTTTCATCAGATTAGATGCTACAGTCTTACCAATCACAGTGGCTCCACTGACACCAAGAGCCGCAACCACCAGAGATTGGAGTGCATCGCGTTGGATATTAAATCCAAACACCTTATTAATGGCAATCATCATGGCTACTTGCTGGCCAACCAAAAGCGGAGCGTCGGCAAATGGAATCGGCACAGCGCCTGTAGCTGTAGTGCTTGCTACAAATCCCAGCACGATATTGTTTGCTTTCTCAAACATCTCCCTATATTTGTAGCCTTGAAGCTCTTCCAGCAGGTCATCCTCATAATCGCATTTATTGGTAGTTTCCATGGCGTTTTCCTCCTGATTTATGTTTAATTCAGAAAATACTGGTCAATATCCCGTTTGTTCCGCAGAACTTTTTTCGGAGTCACACCGACATAATCGGCCAATACGATAGAACCATCAAATGCAATGTTGACATCTGGGTCAAACGCAAGCTCCAACATAGATGAAAATCTTTCCATTTCTTTCTTTAACATTGCGAGGAGCTTGTAATACCGTTCATCCAGCGTTTGATTTAGTGCGGCAAAACTCTCCTGATAGGCTTGGATCAGTATTTGCTCTTTCTCGCTAAGATTGTCCTTGGCAATCTGATACATGAACATCCCGGCAACATTTCCAATCATGGCTCCCAGAACGGGAATTGGGATCGCCACCTGGCCCAGCATTGCAGAAACAGCACTAATTGACACATCCAGGCACAGGATTTCGGAATTTTCAACAAACTCCTCCGCCGAAATTTCGCCTCGGCGGAATTTGATTCCCTGACCCGTTACGCCGAAAGCTGCTGTGACAAATGCATTTGCAACCGCAGCCGGTGTAGCAGTGAAGTTTGTCATTGCGTAAACGGTTCCACCACGGATTGCACCTTGAACAGTTCCTTTTGTGGTGTCAATGCCGATATCCTTCCAGTCCTCCGCAGTAAACTCCGAAAGGCGTTTGCCCTGTTTGTGTTTCTTCCATACGCCAAGGCAGAATGTCATACCGCCTTCCATCGCTGCAGAGATTCCAGCTGCCTTGACACCTTCCTGCAATGTGGGCTTGCTGGCCTCATATGCTTCATTACGACGACGCTGATCCTCCGCTTTAATGTTGTTTTCTTCTTGCTGAATGGTTTTGCCAATTTTTCCGGCCTGTACGGCTGAATAATCTAAAACCGCAGGTTCTAAATCACTTGGAGAAACTCCAGTTTCCTCAAAGAAGGTATGAATCCACTTCCACAATTGATATGTACTGGTAGATTCCTTCGCTGCTTCTTCCTGAGAAAGCGCCAAAATCCTTTGGAGGTCGTTATAGAAATCTTTCGGAATTTGATATTTTCCGCCATTTCGAATAAAATCAGGGTATTGCTCCAAATGGGCTTTGACAGCCTCAAGGCCGAAATGCCCCCCGGATCGCACAAACTTTTGCTGAATTTCTGTACCATTTCTGAGAATGTCTGCAGGGCCATTGTTATTGATCCACTCGCAGACCGCGTCTAATCCTTTTATCAGGTTACGTGCGTTTTCAATGCCAACCTCCGCAGTCTCTGCGATAAAGCCATGCATTCCTTTTGCGCCGCCCCGATTGTTTTCAATCAAGGCAGCAATATTGACCTTCATCTTCTGAAGTTCGGCCAACGCCTGCTCAAGATTCATATTTTGTGAGGTCAGCTTTGCCAGAAGTTCGTTCAACCGCAACTGATTTAGATAATCAACCCATGCAGCAACACCCTGTTCCTGCGTGCTTTTTACAATTTGCGCGACATCCATACTGAATCCTCCTAAATGGTCTTGTTCAGCATTTCAGCTAACGCCAGAGTACTGTTAACCATAGCACCAAGACGGTATTGCTCTTTCTCAGACAGTTCCAGATAATTTGCATCCCTTAAAAGTGTGTTTGCCCGAGACATATCTCGCAAATCATCCATCAACATAACCGTTTCATCTATAAGATGCTGAATTTTGGCGCTGGATTCGTTGACCTCTGCCCCAGCAATGGTAATTTTCTTCGCTTCAGCAATTGCCTCATCTGCAATCTTCTTGTTTTTATGCCCTAATGCAACTACAGATGCTGCCGTGGTTACCCCGGTTATTCCCCAGCCAATGGGCCCAGCTAAGGCTAAGAGAGCTTGGCCACCTGCAACTCCTGCTCCCCCGGCAGACAACGCCCCACCGCCCAACCATGCCAGCGCCGCTTTTGTTGCTGCTGCACCAGATAATGTGGAGATTGCAGTTCCAGTGGAGGCAGTTCCGAAGGTGGTGGCCACCCACATGGCGGCAGAAGGTGCCATACTCGCCACAGCGGCTCCGCCAGCCACTCCGGCGGCAACGCTAATACCAGATTTCACAGCGGCTTTCATTGCTTCTGCGGCATACTCTTCTGCATCTCGAAACTTCTTTTGTTCAGCCTGAATATCAGAAATTGTTTTTTCAAATTCCTTTGGCTTGTTTGCGATACTATTGAGTAAAAGCTCTATTTCTTGGATCAACTTTACACTATCTTGCCGTAAGGAATAGAGTCGGGACCCCGTTTCCTGCATAGTTTGGTATGTATTATTGTACTTTTCCACTGCGTGTTCATAAATTGAAAGAGCTTCCTTTTTGGCCTTCGTATAAAGCATACTATACCCACTCCTTAATAAATTAGATTGTTCTTCAAATAAGAATAATATAGTTTCCCTGGCTCCTCAGCCACATCTCAATGCCCTTGCCAAACACCTCAGCCTCCAAAGTCCAGCCCTCCTCGTCTTGCTCCACGATCTTCGACGTAGGCAGACGATCCAGCACGGCCTCAATGGATGGACCAGTATATTTAAACCGGATACGTTCCAGTTTGCCACCGTACATAAACTGCACCCGCTTACGGAACTCCCCCTCCTGAAAGCGATCCTTGTATGGAACTTGGAAGTGCTCATCCAGAACTATGAAAGACTTGATCCGGTCAATTCGATAAATGGTGGGAAACAAATCATCCGGGTTATCAAATGTGCTCTTATCTTCCAGAAATGCTGTCAGGTAGAAGTAGTATTCTGAGAACATGATACCCACCGGCAGCACTCGGCGGCGCACCAGCTTCGGCTCCTTCATGCGCTCGTACTCGATCTCCAGTACCCGGTGATCCTGTACCGCTTGGCCGATCTCCCACAGGCCAGGGAGAATATGCTGTCCATGGTGAGGCTCCACATAGTGATGCTTTTCGTTTGCCAGCAACTCTGCTACCGCCCGCTTACTCCGCGCCGGCACGCAGCAGGAGATGAGCTTGTCCAGGATGGGCAGCATCTCATCTCGGCGCATGGAGCGGCTTTCCAGCAGGATCTTACATACAGCCAAAATCTCGCTGTTATTAAGCAGAGGCAGGGCAGGCTGCTCCAACCGGTAGCCGCGTTCTCCCTTATCGTAGATGATATCCTGTC
>CALXCQ010000134.1 GCA_944386835.1 uncultured Oscillospiraceae bacterium
CCGGCTTTGAAGACCAGGTTGTTGGCATGGCCGCCGGCGAGAGCAAGGATAGTGATATTGTATTCCCGGAGAACTATACCCCTGAGTTGGCTGGCAAGCCGGTTGTCTTTAAAGTGACGGTCAAAGAGGTCAAAGAGACAATAAAACCGGCTCTGGACGACGAATTTGCGAAGGATGTTTCCGAGTTTGACACGCTGGAGGAACTGAAGTCCGATATTAAGGCGAAGCTTTTAAAGGAAAAAGAGGACCAGATCTCTGCAGCTTTTGAACGGGCCGCTGTGGAAATGGCAGCCAACAATATGAGCTGTACCGTTCCCCAGGCCATGATTGAAGAGGAAGTTGACCGGCAGATGAATCAGTTTGCCTACCAGCTGCAGATGAGCGGAATGAAGCTGGAAGACTACACCAAGATGATTGGTGGCGATTTAAGCGTGATGCGTCAGCGGATGCGTCCCATTGCCGAGACGACTGTGAAGAATCAGCTGGTACTGGCCGAGATTGCCAAGGAAGAGTCTCTGGAAGTTTCCGAAGAAGAAGTGGAAGCAGAGATTGCGAAAATGGCAGAACAGTATCAGATGGAAGTGGAAAAAGTCAAAGAGCTGGTCAATGCCAAGGATATTCAGGCGGATATGCTGGCGCAGAAGGCCAGCAAACTGGTAGCGGAAAACGCCAAGCCGGTGGCAGTGACTGCCAAGAAGGAAGAAGCGGAAGAGGCTCCCAAGAAGAAGACCACCCGCAAGAAGGCCGCAGCTAAAGAAGAGGCCGATGTGGCAGAGCAGGACGAAGAGGCCCCCAAAAAGAAGACTACCAGAAAGAAAGCTGAAAAAGCAGAGAAAACCCAGGAATAATTTTCCTTGAGAATGGTTAGAATGTTTCATCCCATGAAAGGAGACACTACCATGAGTCTAGTTCCCTATGTTGTTGAACAGACGAGCCGTGGTGAACGGTCCTATGATATTTTTTCCCGTCTGCTCAATGATCGCATCATTTTCCTGTCCGAAGAGGTCAACGATACTACGGCCAGCCTGGTGGTTGCCCAGCTGTTGTATCTGGAAGCCCAGGACATGGACAAAGAGATTCAATTTTACATCAACTCTCCCGGCGGCAGTGTGACGGCGGGAATGGCGATTTACGACACCATGCGCTATATTAAGTGCGACGTTTCCACAATTTGCATCGGTATGGCTGCCAGTATGGGGGCATTTTTGCTCAGCGCCGGTACCAAAGGAAAGCGCCTGGCTCTACCAAATGCGGAAATCATGATTCATCAGCCCCTCGGTGGTACCCAAGGTCAGACAACGGATATGAAAATCCATGTGGAGCGTATGGTACGCATTAAGAGCCAATTGAATCATATTTTGGCGGAAAACACAGGTAAGCCTCTGGAAGTAATCGAGCATGACACAGAGCGTGACTACTTTATGAGCGCGGAAGAGGCAAAGGCCTATGGCCTGATTGACAAAGTTATCTATCAGAGATAACGGTTTTCATTCTAAGTTGAGAGGAGAGGGCAAAATGGCAAGAAGCGAATCCAACGTCAGGTGCTCTTTCTGTGGGAAGCGGCAGGATCAAGTCAACCGCATTATTGCGGGCCCCAATGTTTATATTTGCAACGAGTGTATTGAGCTGTGCTCCAGTATCCTGAGAGAAGAAATGGCGCCGGCAGCGGAACCTGTATTTGATACGGCGGATGATTTACCGACTCCCAAAGAAATCAAAGAGTATATGGATGGCTACATTGTCGGACAGGAAGCAGCGAAGGTTGCCCTTTCGGTTGCAGTATATAATCATTATAAGCGGATTTATTTTGCTGACAGTCAGGATGTGGAGCTGCAAAAGAGCAATATTTTGCTCATTGGCCCAACCGGTAGCGGCAAAACACTGTTCGCGCAGACGCTGGCCAAAATTTTAAACGTACCATTTGCCATTGCGGATGCTACCACCCTGACAGAAGCCGGGTATGTAGGAGAGGACGTAGAGAATATTCTCCTCAGGCTTTTGCAGGCGGCGGACTTCGACGTAGAGCTGGCTCAAAGGGGAATTATTTACATTGACGAGATGGATAAAATCGCACGGAAAAGTGAGAATACTTCCATTACCCGGGATGTCAGCGGCGAAGGTGTGCAACAGGCACTGCTTAAAATTTTAGAAGGAACTGTGGCCAATGTGCCGCCACAGGGAGGCAGAAAACATCCTCAGCAGGAATTCATCCAGATCGACACTACGAATATTTTGTTTATTTGCGGCGGGGCCTTTGATGGCCTGGATAAAATTATTGAAGCCAGAACCGATAAATCATCGATCGGTTTTGGTTCTCAGTTGGAATCGAAATCTCAACGGGATGTGGGCAAACTGTTCCAGATGGTGCAGCCCCACGATCTGTTGAAGTTTGGTATTATTCCGGAATTAGTAGGACGCCTGCCGGTTGTCACAGCCTTGGAAAGCCTGAAGAAGGAGGATTTGGTGAGAATCCTCACAGAGCCGAAAAATGCTCTTTGCAAACAGTACCACAAGTTACTGGAATACGACCATGTGGATTTGCAGTTTGAACAAAAAGCTTTAGAGGCAATTGCAGAAAAAGCCATTGAGCGCCAGATTGGTGCCCGTGGACTTCGGGCAATTTTAGAGCAAGTGATGACCAATATTATGTTTGAAATTCCCTCTGATCCCCATATTCAAAGCGTTTTAATTACCAAGGAATGTGTCTTGGGAAATGAAAAGCCCCGTCTGGTGCGGGATCAGGAGCGGATGCGTTTGACTGGGCATAAACAAGATGCCTCGTAGTGGCCCCACTTGACACATTAGTGGTGAAATGATAGGATGCAAAAGGAGGATAGGGGTATCCTCCTTTTGTTGTCATTCATAGATTTTTCTTATGAAAGGAGAGAAAAGCATGAGAGAAATTCTTCTTTCTGAATATATGCCGATTCTGGCCCTGCGGGGACTTACGGTCTTTCCAAAAATGATTTTGCATTTTGACGTAGGCCGGGATAAGTCCATTAAAGCGGTGGATGAGGCCATGAAGAGCAATCAGAAAATTTTTCTGGTTACGCAGCGGGAAATTCCGGTAGACGATCCTACAGAAAAGGATCTGTATGCCATGGGAACCATGGCGCGGATTAAACAGGTGTTGAAAATGCCAGGGGATTTGGTACGGATTCTCATTGAAGGAGAGTGCCGTGCCCGGATTACCCAGTGGATGCCAGAGGATGACTGCCTGTTTGGACGGGTGGAAACAGTGGATGAACTGCCCTATCAAGAGAAGTCTCCCAAATTGGAGGCTCTGATTCGGCAGAGCTATCAGCTTTTTGAGCAGTATATTGAACTGGCACCCAAGACAGTTCAGGACACTCTGGTGCAGGTATTGGGTTCCACAGATCCCAGCTATCTGGCCGATTTTATGGCGCAGAATTCCACAGCCAAATATCAGGATAAGCAGGAGGCACTGGAAATTCTGCATCCGGTCAAGCGACTGTCCTATGTCAATAAGATGCTGGCCCGTGAGATTTCTATTTTGAACCTGGAAAGCGAACTACAGGAAAAGGTACAAGAGAGCGTGAATCGCGGGCAGAAAGAGTATTATCTGCGGGAGCAGATGAAGGCGATTCATGCAGAACTGGGCGATGGCGAAGAAGAAAATGAAATCGAGGAATATGCAAGCAAGATCCGGGCTTTGGAGCTGGAAGAAGAGGTAGAAAAGAAGCTTCTGAAAGAAGTATCCCGCCTGGAAAAACAGCCTTCGGCCTCTTCTGAAGCGGCGGTTATTCGTAATTATCTGGACATCTGTTTGGACCTGCCGTGGAATATTCGAACAAAAGAAAACTTGGATATTCGTCATGCCAAAAAGATCTTGGATCAAGATCATTTTGGCCTGGAAAAAGTCAAAGAGAGAATTTTGGAAGTTTTGGCAGTTAAGAAACTGGCACCCAAAATGCCGGGGGCAATTATCTGTCTGGTAGGCCCTCCAGGGGTAGGAAAAACTTCTATTGCCATGAGTATTGCCCGTAGCTTAAATCGAAAACTGGCCAGAATTTCCTTGGGCGGTGTCCACGATGAAGCGGACATCCGGGGCCATCGGAAAACTTACATTGGGGCAATGCCCGGCCGGATTATCAGCGCTGTGCAGCAGGCGGGGAGCAAAAATGCGCTCCTGCTCCTGGATGAAATTGATAAAATGGGGGCTGACTATCGGGGAGATCCGGCGGCTGCGCTTCTGGAAGTGCTGGACAGCGAACAAAACTCCACTTTCCGGGACCACTATTTGGAGGTTCCTTTTGATTTAAGTGAGTGCATGTTTATTACAACGGCCAATACTTTGGATACGGTACCGCGCGCTCTGTTGGACAGAATGGAAGTCATTGAGCTGGGATCTTACACAGACGAAGAAAAGCTGATGATTGCCAAGAATCATCTGTGGCCCAAAGAGCTGAAGAAGCACGCCCTGACGCGTAATCAGCTGCGAATCACGGATGAGGCAATTCGCGAAATTATCGTATGTTATACCCGAGAATCCGGTGTTCGGAATCTGGAGCGGGAAATTGCCAATGTAATGCGGAAGGCGGCCATCCGATTTGTGTCCGAAAAGGCGCCTAAGAGAATTACGGTCACAGGCAGCAATCTGGAAGAGTTTTTAGGTGTAAAAAAATATCTGCCCGATGCGCTGCCACCTATGGATCAGGTGGGGCTGGTAACCGGTCTGGCCTGGACGGCCGTGGGCGGTGAGACGCTGGAAGTGGAAGTCAACGTAGTGGAAGGAAGCGGAAAACTGGAACTGACCGGTAATCTGGGAGATGTGATGAAAGAATCGGTCCATGCGGCGATGAGTTATATCCGTTCCCGTGCCGAGAACCTGGGAATTGTTCCTGACTTCTATAAGACCAAGGACATCCATGTCCATTTTCCGGAAGGCGCGGTTCCCAAAGATGGTCCTTCTGCGGGTATTACCATTTGTACTGCCATGGTTTCCGCTCTGACGGGAGCATCGGTCAGGCGGGATATTGCCATGACGGGAGAGATCTCCATTCGGGGCAGAGTCTTGCCCATTGGCGGCCTGAAAGAAAAGACCATGGCCGCATTGCGCCATGGCATCAAAACGGTTATCATTCCGGAAGCCAATGCCAAAGACTTGGAGGAAATCGATCAGACAGTCCGGAAGGCACTCAACTTTATTACCGTTTCCCACGTAGACGATGTGATTGCCGCAGCTTTAGATTTGACAAAGCCCGCTTTGGAACAGCCGGCCGCTGTGAAAAAGGAAGAGGTAACGCTGCCTATGAAACCGGGAACCAAAGAAAGTCCGAAGCCGGTGATTCGGCAATAGGAGGGCAGGATGAACTTACACAACGCCCAATTTGTAGTGTCGGCGGCCAGCTTGAAAGACTGTCCCAAAGATGAGCTGCCCAGAGTGGTATTTGCCGGAAGATCCAATGTGGGAAAGTCCTCCGTAATCAATCGCCTGCTTCTGCGAAAAAATTTTGCGCGGGTAGGTGAAGCCCCGGGCAAGACCACCCATATTAACTTCTTTTTAATCGACGAAAGTTTGTATTTGGTGGATTTGCCTGGTTATGGGTATGCCAAAGTTTCTATGGCGGAAAAACAGCGGTGGGCTAAATTGATGGAGAGATTTTTTGCCGCGGAGAGAATGTTTCAGCTGGGAATTTTGGTGGTAGACGCCAGACATGTTCCCACACAAAACGACGTTACGATGGCTCGGTATTTTCTGGATTCGGAAAGACCTTTCGTAGTGGTAGCCAATAAACTGGACAAGCTGCGCAAGGGGGATATTGCAGGGAATCTGGAAGCCATTGGACAGACGCTGCAGCTGCCCCGGACTTGTAAGGTGATTCCTTTTTCTGCCCAGTCAGGAG
The DNA here is from genome assembly GCA_944386835.1 of uncultured Oscillospiraceae bacterium. Taxonomy (GTDB): domain Bacteria; phylum Bacillota; class Clostridia; order Oscillospirales; family Oscillospiraceae; genus CALXCQ01. The sequence goes on from CALXCQ010000134.1 coordinate 5,868, forward strand.
AAGGCAGAGAGGAATTGCTGCAGACCATTTTACAGCAAATCTCAATAGACTAGGTTTGGCCGGTATCCTTCTGGATACCGGTCTTTTTTAAAAGCGCCGGGGAAGGATGAAAGCAATCGTAGATTGAGATTGAGAAGGAACGCAATATACGATCCTGAAAAGCTGCAGTATGCTGGTAAAGGGCAATGTCGGATACCGATATCCAGGGAACAGGCTGTGCTGATCCGTTCAAAGGCGCGTCTGACGAGACTTTAGAGGTTTGAGAATTGTTGCAAATATGATATACTGGAAAAGTAATTGAGGATCTGGTTGTCAAAGCGGGAAAGAAAGTACCCATCATAATAAGAAGAGAGGCAACGTTATGAAAATTGTATTGTTGGAATCCCTGGGAATTTCTTCTGAAATGTTACAAAGTCATGTCGCACACCTTTTGGAAAAGGGTCATACCTTTGAGGCTTATGAGCGGGATACGGATGTCGAAACACAAATTGCAAGGACACAAGATGCCGATGTGATCATGCTTGCTAATATGCCGCTGAATGGCCAGGTAATTCGCGCGGCAAAAAACCTTAAGTTTATCGATGTGGCATTTACGGGTGTGGATCATATCGACCTGGAAGCAGCCCGTGAAAAAAAGATCAGTGTCAGCAATGCTGCGGGCTATTCCACCCAAGCAGTAGCGGAATTGGCAATTTCTCTTATGCTGTCGTTACTGCGCCATGTACCGCAGGTAGACGCCAGATGCCGGGCCGGGCAGACAAAAGATGGTTTGGTAGGCAAAGAGTTGGGCAGTCAGACAGTCGGCATTGTGGGAACCGGCGCGATCGGTCTGCGGACAGCCCAGCTGCTCCGGGCATTCGGAAGTCGCGTTCTGGCCTATGCACCGCGGGAGAAAGAGGCGGCAAAAGGGCTGGTGACCTATGTGCCTTTGCAGACCCTCCTGGCGGAATCGGATATTGTTTCTCTGCACTGCCCTCTCAACGATACCACACGGAACCTGATCAATGCTGAAAGGATTGGACAGATGAAACCGGGGGCGCTTCTTATCAACGTAGCCAGAGGAGCGGTTGTGGATTCTGCGGCCTTGGCGCAGGCACTGAACAGCGGGAAATTGGCAGGCGCCGGTATTGATGTATTTGAGACAGAGCCCCCACTTTCTCCGGATCATCCGCTTTTACACACCCCCAATACGATTGTTACACCCCACGTGGCCTTTGCGTCTGAGCAGTCCATGATCGCCAGAGCGAACATTGTATTTGAAAATTTGGACAGTTGGATGGCTGGAAAACAAAAGAACTGCATTTTATAGGACAAGCGCCGCATTCTCCCAGGAGAATGCGGCGTATGGTATTGGATGAGGCGGCGCGCCTACTTGCCATTTTTTCGGTGAGATGGTATACTAACCCTATTATCTGGCAGGAAAGAAGTGTGGGAATATGAGCGGATTTGTACAGTGGTTGCAACAACTGGATTTCAGCAGCGTCTATGAAACGCTCCTGATTGTGGTAGCTTCCCTTGTCTGTATTACCGTTCATGAGACAAGCCATGGGCTGGTGGCCTATTGGCTGGGTGATCCCACAGCCAAACAGGCAGGAAGGCTGAGCTGGAACCCAATTCGCCACATCGATCCTGTGGGCCTTATTATGATGGCAATTCTCAAATTTGGCTGGGCAAAACCGGTCCCAGTGGATATGCGATACTTTCGTCATCCTAAGAGGGGAATGGCACTGACGGCGCTGGCAGGACCTATGTCCAATGTAATATTGGCCTATGTGGTATTGTTGTTACGCAGTATTCTCTTGTTTTTGACTCTGCAGCACACAAATCAGTGGCTCAATTTTGGCATCCTGTTTTTAGAATATACGGCCATTATCAGTGCCGGCCTGGCCATCTTCAATTTGATTCCCATATCCCCTCTGGATGGGTCGAAAATCTTACTGGCAATCTTACCGGATGACACGTATTTCAAACTGATGCAGTATGAGCGGTATGGTATGCTGGCACTCTTGGTGCTGATGTTTGCCGGAGTTTTCGACCGCCCGCTGATCTTTTTGCGTTCCGGCCTTTTGGATGTGTTAACCAATTTATCTTGGTTTCCCTTTACGGTTTTATATCATATTTTCTTTGAGTAAGTAGCGGGAGAATGGGAATGGAAGAACCACAATATCACTTACAGGGTGTAGTGCATTCCCGGGCAGAGGAAGTAGAAGACTTCAACGGTCCACTGGATGTCATTTTACAGCTGTTAAGTAAAAATAAAATTGCCATACAGGATATCTCGATTACTTCTATTTTGGAGCAATATTTGGCATACTTAGAAGAGATGAAGCGTTTAGATATGGAAATTGCCAGCGAATTTATTGCTATGGCCTCCTATCTGATGCTGATCAAAACCAAAATGCTGCTTTCTGTTTCTGAGCAGCAAGAAGCGCTGTCGGAGATGGAGCAGCTGATTCGCTCTTTGGAGTCACGGCAAAGACAAGATGCCTACCGGCAAATTCAAATTGCTGTAGAGACTTTGGCAAGCCGCAATGATATTGGCAGGGGACTTTTTACCAAGCAGCCGGAACCGATTACGCCGGATGGGACCTACACCTATCAGCATGAAAAGGCAGACTTGTTGGATGCACTGCGGCTTATTTCAGAGCGGCAGGAACGGAATTTGCCGCCTCCCAGATCCAGCTTTCAGGGTATAGTCGAGGTAGAGCCTTATCCACTGGCACTGAAGACGAAAGAGATTTTAAAGCGGCTGCTAAGTCGGGGCGTCAGTAGATTTTTAAGCCTTTTTCAAGGCAACCGAAGCCGTTCGGAAGTGGTGGCTACTTTTTTGGCTGTTTTGGAATTGTGCAGGCTTAAGGCGGTACAAATTGAAAGTGACGACAAAGGTGAGCAGTTGGTGACGTACCTGGGGGAACCAGAGGCACAGACACTACAAGAGGCCGTGGCAGAAACCAGATAGGAGTGTGAGCCGTGGAGTATACACAAATCCACAGAGCCGTCATGGCGATTTTATTTGCAGCCGGAGAGCCGGTTGGGGCCCAGAGATTGGCACAGGCCATAGGCTGTGAAGTGGAAGAAATCCATGCGCAAGTTCAGACCCTTATGGATGAACTGAACTTTCTCCGCAGTGGAATCCGAATTGTCCACCTGGAAGATGCGTACCAGATGTGTTCCTCCTCCGAGATGGCTGAGTATGTTACCAGGGCGCTGGAAACCCGGAAGCCACCGAAACTTTCTCAATCCCAACTGGAAGTGTTAACGATTATTGCCTATTACCAGCCAGCAACCAAGGCCTACGTGGAACAAATACGCGGGGTAGACAGTGGCTATTGTCTGAGTGCGCTGCTCCATAAGAAACTGATTGAGGAATGCGGAAGATTGGCAGTTCCAGGCCGACCCATTTTGTATCGGACGACAGAGAATTTCCTGCGAACGTTTGGGCTGCAATCTCTTCAGGAGTTGCCCCAGATTGAAACAATTCCCCTGGAAACAAAGCCAAATCAGGTGGGAATGGAAGAATTGCTTCAGCCGGAGGCTGCTTTATGACGGGGCTGTGGGTGCTCTTGGCGGTGCTGTCGATCCTGGCAGCCCTGCTCTGGCTGCCGGTAGGTGTTCGGGTCGTCTATGGAGACGCAGGCGCCGTTGTCCGGCTGATGTTGGGACAGCTGGGTATCCAGATTTATCCGCGAAAAAAGCGCCATAAAGTGAAAAAGAAAAAGAAAGACAGAAAACAAAAGGCGAATGCAAAGCCCAAGAGAGAAATGACAGATGGGGAAAAGCACCCTCAGCCAGCCTACACCAAGCAGGAAATTTTGGAATTTGTAAAGGTAATCTCCCAATTTGCGGGTAAACTAAAGAAGAAACTGGTCATTCCCAAACTCACGCTGCATGTTACCTTTGGAGGAGAGGATGCGGGGGAAATTGCACTGAACTACGGTCGGGCCTGGGCTTTGCTTGGACTGATAATTCCCGTACTGGAAAACAGTTTTACGATAAAAAATCGGGATATTCAGGCTCTGTGCGATTACGCAGAAAAGACGATGAAAGTGCAGCTGGAGTTCTGGGCACGGATACGGATAGGACAGGTATGGAAGCTGAGCCTTTGTGCAGCTGTTCAAATCATTCAAATATACATGAAAAAGAAAAGGCGGTGTAACTATGAGTCATCCTCTTCCTGATATGATGAGCTCTTCCATGAATCAAATTCGCGAGATGATTGATGTCAATACAGTCATTGGCGACCCCATTACTACACCGGAGGGCGTTACGATCATTCCGGTGTCCAAAGTCAATTTCGGGTTTGCAGGTGGTGGTGCAGATTTTGCCACTAAGAATCAGCCCCAAAACAAGGACAATGCTTTTGGTGGCGGAAGCGGCGCAGCGGTCACCATTACGCCCATTTCTTTTTTGGTGGTCAAAGGCGATTCGGTGCGGATTCTGCCTGTCGCAGAACCAGCCAGCACCTCAGTTGACAGAATTATTGAAATGATTCCGGATATTGTGGAAAAAATCTCCAAAGCTTTAAAGGAAAAAAAGGCCGGATCTGCCGAAGATACCGAAATTTAACGGGAATTTGTTCACCTTGCCAGACACATACTGAGCAGGGTGATATTGTGATGAAACGAAATTTGCTACGGGCGGCAGTTGCCACAATTTCTGCCGTCCTTTTTCTGTCTGGCCCAGTCCAGGCACTGTCGGATGTATCTGCTCGCAGTGCGATATTGGTAGATGCGGCTTCCGGAAGAGTCCATTATGAAAAGAATGCGGATGAAAAAAGTTTAATTGCCAGCACAACAAAGATTATGACAGGAATTGTGGCGATTGAACAAGGCGATTTGGAACGGGAGTTTACCATACCAGCTGAGGCTACCGGGATCGAAGGATGCAGTGTATATTTAAAAACCGGTGAGGTTCTAACCGTGCGGAAACTACTATATGGGATGCTTCTGCACTCGGGAAATGATGCGGCTGTGGCGGTTGCCATTGCCACCTCCGGCAGCGTAGAAGCGTTTGTCGCCCAGATGAATGAAAAAGCCAGGGAATTGGGAATGGAGGCAAGCGAGTTTGCAAATCCCAATGGTCTGGATGATGAACACAATTGCTCTACAGCCCGGGATATGGCAAGGCTGGCCGCCTATGCTATGGAAAATCCTGTATTTCAGGAGATTGTATCCACGAAAACCATCACTTTGGGTCAACGCTCTTTCACAAATCACAATAAACTTTTGTGGCGTTACGAGGGAGCGGAAGGAGTGAAAACCGGTTATACCAAAAAATCCGGGCGTATTCTGGTCAGTGCGGCACAGCAGGACGGCAGGCGCTTGATTTGTGTGACGATTAACGCCCCCAATGATTGGGAAGATCATACCCAGCTTCTGGATTTTGGCTTTTCTGGGTTTAC
>CALXCQ010000135.1 GCA_944386835.1 uncultured Oscillospiraceae bacterium
TGTCTGTATTGGTTGCCATGCTGGTAATACCGGAGTTGGGATAGGCACCAACCACAAAAATGCAGTCCAGATCCCCGTCCTGCAAGGCTTCGTAGGAATCACCCCATGCCATGTTGATCTCATCATAAGTAAGACCGTATTGTTCCATGATTGTATTCAACACAGTGGCACTGTAAGATCCAACAGGCCCTGTGCAGACTTTTTTATCCGCAAGATCCCGGACGCTGGTCATGTCTGACTTTTCTTTCACCAGAACCTGGATGGCATTAGGAAGGGCGCCAAAAAGGACACGGACATTTTCAATCTTTTCCCCTTCAAAGGCACCGGTTCCCAGTTTTGCTGACGCAGTTAAATTGCTGATGCCGGTCATGCCGATATCGGCTTCCTTGTTGGCGACCAGACGAATGTTTTCGTTGGAACCGGAGGTAGTCTGAGGAGTGACTTTAGAATTTCCATGATCTCCCAGTAGTTCGCTCAAGCCCGTTCCCACAGGAAGCCAGGTTCCAGTGGAAGCGGAGGTGGCAATGGTCATGGTGCTGGGGATGGCGATGGCTTCTTCATTCTGCTGGGCATCGGAACCAGAATTTGTTTGCGTTACAGTAGGTGTGTCTTCCTGTGTGCACGCACAGAAGGAGAATACTAACAATAGTGCGAGCAATCCACATACCATTTTTTTCATATTTTTTCCTCCATTCATTTGATTTTATTTTCAATGCGTTACGCATCCTCCAACAAATCCAGTGCCCACTGGGGAACAATTTCGGGAAGTTCCCTGCCGCTGGCTTTGGCAGAACAATAATCTGAGATCATTTTCCTGCGGTTTTCTTCAAACGCGATTTTGCTTTCTGCACTGTTAAGAACTGCCAAAATATGTTCTCTGGGGATCACGACTACGCCGTCTGCATCGCCGAGAACCAGATCTCCAGGATAAACCGTCACTCCGCAGCAGCGGATGGGAATGTTCACACTTCCACATTTTTCCCGGACAGGCCCTCTGGCGGTGATACCGGTGCTGAATACTGGAAAACCAAGGGCCACGGTTCCGGAAATATCCCTGGTATATCCGTCAATGACAAATCCATTGAGTCCTACCGCCTGACATGCGGAAAACACAATATCACCTGCGTATGCCCGGTCTTGACATCCACCTCCGTCAATTACCAGTACATAGCCTGGTTTTGCATACTTAATTGCCACTTGAATAGGGTAGATGCTGCCTCCGAAGGTCTGCACGGTCAGTGCTGTTCCCAGTACCTGCATCCCTGCTCCCACAGGCTTACATGCAGCACCCAGACAGCCGTCCTGGGGAATAAATGCCGAAATAAATTTGGCTCCATCTGACAGCAAAGAAGAGGACATCTTTTTCGTTCGCTCCAGAATATCTTCTGGAATTGGTTCTGCACACGGGTTAATCATGTTTCATCCTCCTTCGCTTGGCTTCATTGTGCCGGTTGTCCGGAAGCGTTCGTGCCAGGACAACGCCTCTTCTAAAAGATGGGGCGTCTGCCCATTGCACCTGGCACAGGCGCGCTGGAAATAGGAGCGGAGCATGGGACGATACTCTGGATGAGCGCAGTTTTCGATGATCAGCTCTGCTCGCTCTTTGGGAGACTTCCACCTTAGATCCGCAACACCCCATTCAGTTACAATCACATCCACATCGTGCTCAGTATGGTCAACATGGCTTACCATAGGCACCACGCAGGAAATCTTTCCGCCTTTGGCAAGGGATCCGGTTGCGAAAATGGTTAGACCGGCGTTCCGTGCGAAGTCACCGCTGCCGCCCACACCATTGTAGGTTTTTGTTCCGCAGATGTGAGTAGAATTTACATTGCCATACAGGTCAACCTCGATCGGTGTATTTATAGAGATAATCTGCAGACGACGAATGATTTCAGGATGGTTCGAGATCTCTTGGGGGCGGATCACAATTCTGCTTCGGTAAAAATCGATGTTTTCAAACAGTTCTTTCTGTCCTTCTTTAGAAAGGCACAGGCAGGTGGCGGACGCCTCTGCAACCACCCCGGACTTAATGAGGAATAATGCGCCGTCCTGTATCACCTCAGAATACATCCGCAGACCTTTAAAATCCTGGGAAAGACCATACAGTGTAGCATTGGCAACGCTGCCAAAGCCAGATTGGAAGGGCCGTAGCGACTGAGGCTGGCGCCCTGCTGCAACTTCCTGCTTTAAAAAACCGATGATGTTCCTTGCCAATTTTTCGGAAATTTCGTCTGTTTCTTTAAATTTCGGGTATTCCCCGGAGCCTTCTGTTTCCACAATGCCCAGAATCCTGGCAGGGTCGCAGGGAACATATGTAGTGCCAATCCGGTCAGTTGGAGCGTGGATGGGAATACAGTTTCCGTCTACATAATAGATATCGTGCATTCCAACGAGTTTGTCGGAAAGAGAATAATTTACTTCCAAGAGAATTTTGTCACATAACGCAGCAAAACATTCAACGGCTCCGACAGAACATACAGGAACAAATCCCTTTTCATCCACACTGAGGCACTCTATAATTGCAATGTCCGGCTTCGGCCCGGCACTGGAACGCAATTTTACAGGCAAATCACTTAAATGATAATCACAATAGGAAACCTTGCCATCGTTCACAGCATTACGCATCCACTTGTTCCCCTGGTAGGGAGCACGGCCACTTACCAAACCGGCCTGAGATAGAATCCCGTCCAAGCCGTCACCTACGCCTGCGCTGGTAATCAAAAACAGATCTGTTGCTTTCCCCAGCCGTGCGATTTCTTTGGGAATCGCAGACGGATAACCGATTTGGGAGAAACCGGAGCAAAGCAGACACATGCCTGGCTTTATGAATTCAGCGGCCTCGGATGGGGAAATGACTTTGTTTCTTAAAGACTTAGCAACTCTTTCCATAAGTTCCCCCTGCTCAGACGGTTTCAATGATTGCGGCCGTACCCATACCACCTGCAGCACAGAGGGTTGCTAAGCCTAGACCCAAGCCCCGTCTTCGCATTTCATACATTAGCGAAATCATGATTCTGCTTCCGGAAGAACCGATTGGATGACCGAGTGCAATGGCGCCTCCGTTCACGTTGATAATGTCAGCTCGCTCTTCCAGCCCAAGCTGACGGATACAGGCAATCGACTGGGCGGCGAACGCCTCGTTCAGCTCAATGAGCTGGATATCTTGCAAGGTCAATCCGGCCATGGACAAGACTTTTTGCGTGGCGTATACAGGTCCCAGACCCATATATTTGGGGTCCAGACCTACGGCAGCAATTGCCTTAACTTTGGCTAAAGGAGTCAGTCCCAACGCCTTG
>CALXCQ010000136.1 GCA_944386835.1 uncultured Oscillospiraceae bacterium
GAACTTCTGACCCGGCTGGGTACCGTGGGCAAGACCGAGGTGAATAAGGTCTATGACCCGGCCTGTGGTTCCGGCTCTTTGCTGCTGAAGGCGGTGCAGGTGCTGGGTCACGATGCGGTGCGCAACGGTTTCTTCGGTCAGGAAATCAACATCACCACCTACAACCTGTGCCGGATCAATATGTTCCTCCACGACATCGGCTTTGACAAGTTCGACATCGCCTGTGAGGACACCCTGACCAATCCCCAGCACTGGGACGACGAGCCCTTTGAGCTGATCGTCTCCAATCCGCCCTATTCCATCAAGTGGGAGGGAGACGCCAATCCGGTGCTGATCAACGACCCCCGTTTTTCCCCGGCGGGTGTGCTGGCCCCTAAGAGCAAGGCAGACCTGGCCTTTATTATGCACAGCCTTTCCTGGCTGTCGGCTAACGGCACCGCAGCCATTGTCTGTTTCCCCGGCATCCTGTACCGGGGCGGGGCGGAGAAAAAGATACGCCAGTATCTGGTGGACAACAACTTCATCGACTGCATTATTCAGCTGCCCAGCAACCTGTTCTTTGGTACTTCCATCGCCACCTGTATCATGGTGCTGAAGAAGAACAAGGCGGACAGCCGCATCCGCTTCATCAACGCAACGGAGCAGTGTGTCAAGGTTACCAACAACAATCGTCTGACTCCGGAGAATATCCAGGCCATCGTGGATGCCTATATCTCCCGGGAGGAACTGGCGCATTTTGCCCATACTGCCGAATATGCGGAGGTGGCATCCCAGGACTACACCCTGTCCGTCGGTTCCTATGTGGAGATGAAAGACCAGCGGGAAGCCATTGACATTGACGCACTGAATGCCCAGATTGCCCAGATCGTGGCAAGGGAAGCCGTGCTGCGGGCGGAGATTGATAAGATTGTTTCAGAAATTGAAGGGTGATAGTGAATGACTGAGCAAGAAGTATATAGAAAAATTCGCCCTTTGTTGGAAAATATAAACGAAGGCCTTTATTGGGATTTTAAAAAGGCCCTTACGGAGGAACACATACCAGATATAATCAAAGATATATTAGCTTTCTCCAATAGTGACGAAGATAGAGATGCCTATATCATTGTAGGGGTAAGCGAACCCAAAAACCAGCTGTCAATAAATAAAATTTCGTTATCTACAGAAGACCGCAGAAGATTAAATACAGATGCAAACTATATTTATTTGCCGGGCAGATGGGATGTGCATGGCTTGTTGGCAGAAGATATTGAGAAGATGAAGGAATTCAGTGCAAAACTAACAGAAAAATTATCAAGGTATATGCTGATTAGCATTCCAAAATGTGAATACGTTCCCGTGCAAATTAATCCCAGCCGATGGCTCTATGTCATTATCATCAAACACATTCCAGGCGTGTTTATAAGCAAAGAAGATATATTACGCCCAAATGGTGACCGTAAACCAGCAGTAAAGCAGGGGGTTTTATATATTCGTATTGCTGATACAACGATGGGTGCAAGAACAGACGTAGCATCTGCCACGGAACATATTCGCGTGTGGAAAAAATACCTTACATGGTTGGAAAGTGCGTCTCATGCAGGTTTGACTACGGAGGTGCAAAATGTCTAAATTGGAAGAACTAATCCAGCAGCTTTGCCCGAATGGAGTCGAGTATAAAACAATTGGCGAAATAGCCATTGATATTTTTCGGGGCAGTGGAATTAAGAGAGAACAAATTACCGAAACCGGGATTCCCTGTGTAAGATACGGTGAAATATACACGACCTACGGTGTGTGGTTCGATACCTGCATATCACACACAGATGAATCAACAATTACAAGCAAGAAATATTTTGAACATGGAGATATTCTCTTTGCCATTACAGGTGAAAGCGTCGAAGATATTGCCAAATGTTCTGCGTACATTGGCAATGAGCGATGTTTAGCTGGTGGGGATATTGTGGTATTGCGCCACAATCAAGACCCTAAATATTTGAGTTATGCGTTGTCCACTACAGAGGCTCAAAAGCAAAAAAGCAAGGGCAAAGTTAAGAGCAAAGTGGTCCATTCCAGCGTTCCCGCAATTAAGGAACTTGTCGTTCCAATTCCCCCGCTAGAAGTCCAGCAGGAAATTGTCCGGATTCTGGACCAGTTCACAGAACTCACCACAGAACTGTCTACAAAACTTGACGCAGAACTCACCGCAAGAAAAAAGCAGTATGCGTATTATCGGGGTGCCTTGTTAACTTTTGACTCGAGCACTCAATTTGAACGGCTTGGTGATACCTGCAATATGAAAGCTGGAAAGGCAATTGCGGCAAGGCACATCAGTCCTGTCATTACTAATGATGCGCCTTATCAATGTTATGGGGGCAATGGTGTTCGTGGATATGTTAACATGGCGAGCCACCACGGAGAGTTCCCAATTATTGGAAGACAAGGCGCGTTATGTGGTAATGTGAATTATGCAAATGGGGATTTTTATGCAACAGAACATGCTGTAGTCGTCGAGTCAAAGGGGAAGTATATACAAAAGTTTTTATACTATCTTTTACTTTCAATGAACCTGAATCAGTATAAATCGCAAGGAGCGCAGCCGGGGCTGGCGGTTGGAAACCTCGAAAATATTGTTGCACCTGTTCCAACGCTTGAAGAACAACACCGCATCATCTCTATCCTGGAACGTTTTGATGCCCTCTGTAACGACCTGACCAGTGGTTTGCCAGCAGAGATCAAAGCCAGGCAAAAGCAGTATGAATATTACCGGGATAAATTGCTGAATTTCAAGGAGTTGAAATAAAAATGTGCTTATTACCTTACGATAAGCTAAGTAGAGAAATACTCCCTCCTGAGTTGATAATTGACAATTATATTCAAAATTACCGGGATGTAAGTTACGAGGAGTATCTTACGGAGTATGTAAATCGCTCCACTCTATTTTTGAATTTATCTGGGGGAATTCCTTATCAGCACACGCCCAAAAGCCAACAATGTTGTGCAGAATGTGACTGCCGCTCGGAGAAATATGAGTTTGATCTCAAGATACTGGGAACGCAATCCAGTTTATATGCAAAGCGTAATTTATCCCTGCAAAAGGTTCAGTTGACAAAAGGAGTAATTGCGACTTGCATACCTCGCGAGGCCGCAGAAAATTCTGTGTAAACGACGGGATATGACAGTATAAGGAATCCTGGCAAAGTCAAGAATATCACCAAGATATTTACGACAAAGGAGTCAGGAAACCATGCAGTCAACCCCACAGGA
>CALXCQ010000137.1 GCA_944386835.1 uncultured Oscillospiraceae bacterium
AATGACGGCGTAAAAAGTAAGGGAGTTGAAGATAAATCCACTGAAGGCTACCAGGGAAGTCAACTGGTTCAGATCTCGGGAGCATACCAGCAAAATAGAAACAATAGCCGATGCGATAATGGCACCAGTAGGAGTTTTAAATTTTGGATGAATTTTTGTAAAGGAGCGGAAGAAGAGGCCATCTTTAGCCATAGCATAATAGGTTCTGGGGAAAACCATTACACAACCGTTGAGAGCTCCAAAAACTGCTACTGCCATACCGATACCAACAATGGTTTTACCTGCGTCACCAAAGAGAATTTTAGCGGCCTCGGTACCCAGGAAATAATCCCCTTCAGCAAAAAGCTGTTCGATGGTCTCCAGAGGAACAGTGCGATAAACTGCGAAGTTGAACACAGTATATAGTACAGTGACAAACAAGCAGGAGATTATAATAGCCATAGGAATGTTGCGCTTGGGGTTTTTGATCTCTTCGCTGATGGTGTTGAGGTTTTTCCATCCCTCATAGGCCCAGAGGGTAGCCACAACGGCGAAAGCGATCATGGAGCAAAGCTCGGGGAAGGAAACAGTGGAAACGATGGACAAGGACAGATCGGGGCTTTGCTGGCCCATCAACAATCCACAGATCATAATAAGGCCAATGGGGATGATTTTGGCTACCATAAAGACGTTTTGGACAGTGGCGCCAAATTTAACACCCATATAGTTGATACCAGACAAAAAGAGGATCAGACCGATAGCGATCCATTTGTGCATGGAAGTGGGAATGGCAACAACACTGGACAGAGCGGAGGGCAGAGCCACAGCCAGTCCGGCTATGGAACCGGAACTACCCAGTACAAAAGCGGAAATACCGCTCATATAGGCAATTCTCTCGCCAAAAGCTTCCCGCAGGTAAACATACTGGCCGCCTGCTTTGGGCATCATGGTTCCCAGCTCAGCGTAGCAAAGACCGCTAAACAGGGTGACCAGACCACCAATGATCCAGACCAGCAGGGCAAGGCCCATACTCATCCCGCTACGAATCAATACATAGGACCCCAGATAGAAAATACCGGATCCTACCATAATTCCAGCCAGGATACTGATTCCGCCAAACAGTGTGATTTCTCTTTTCAGCTCGGTACTTTCCGACTGCAAACTGCTGACTTCGGTTTGATGAGACATTGTGACAGCTCCTTTTCAAAATAAAATTCGTTGTGGGCGTTACAATGCAACAAAAAAGGTTGCATCGTATCGATGCAACCTTACCAATCCGAAGATTTTAGTTACCACCGATAGCGCCTCTGCCTGTGTTGTCAGGCAGGAGTCTTAATGATTTTCACATTAAGCCCAGCACTTCCTCATACCTGAGGGAATGCTTCGGCAGCTACTCCTTTCACCGGGTTCATAGAATGTCTTCTCCACCGGTTACTCTTATCGCTGCGCCTCTATCAACTTTGGTTCTCAGTATAGCAAAACTTTTCTCTTTTGTCTATGGATCAGAACAGAATCTTAATATTTCGGAGGGAACAGAGAAAAATATAAAAGGAGATAAGAAAAATATAGTTATTTTTTACGAATTTTGTTTCGCTTCAATGCCGGTAATTTACAAATAAAAAATTTATGGAGTAGGTATAAGATAGGCTGGAAAACAAAGGCTAATAGCAAAACCAAAGGAAATGAGGATGAAACAATGAAACGGGTATTGACCTTTTTATTTTGTGGTGTGTTGCTTCTGTCTGGGTGCAGCACAGAGAGCGAGTTAAAGGATGGGACCTATCGGGCGGAAGTGGATGAACAGACAGCCGATGAGGCCTATGGCTGGAAGGATTTTGTAGAGGTGACTATCTCTGGAGGAGAAGTTACCGCTGTGACTTTCAATTCGGTCAATGGGGAAGGTGCTTTGAAAACCGAAGATCCCAATTATGTTATGGACCCAATGCCATCTGAGTGGCAGCCAGAACTGGTGAAACGCTTTATGGAGACCAAGGATCCTGATCAGGTAGAGGATGTAGCAGGGGCCACCATTGGCAGCCGAAACTTTAAAGCGTTGATGCGGGCAGTTTTGGAGCGTGCCAAAACTGGTGGAACCGAAACCATTGTAGTAGATATTGGAAGCGTAACCGAATAAACCCAGGTTGTGATTCCTTTTCTTGACCATTTCCTGTTTCAGCGGTACAATAAACAGGAGGTGGATTGGAATGAAAGCAAAAATCGAACTGCGCCATATCAGTTATTTTGAGAATGGAAATATCTTTCATGGAAGCTGCGAAGGCATGCGGTTCCGTCTGGCGCCGGAGGAGGAAGCTCTAAAGGGATATCTATGGCATGGCGATCTCTGTTTTGATTTGTGCCAGCCTGAGGAAACCGCTACATTTCCTCTGAGCCAGGAAGGACTGGATTTGGCTGTAGCTTGGCTGGAGCAGCATGTATAGTTTTATAATTAAAAAGAGCCGAAATTTTTCGGCTCTTTTTTCTGCAATATTATTTGGATTCGTCTTTGTGTTCCTCATAAAATTTCAGGTATTTGTCATATTGTTTGCGAACCATGCTGGGCACATCCATCTGGTAGGGACATTTGGAGGAACAGGAACCACAGTGGAGACATTGATCCACTACCTTCAAACTCTCATAGTATTCTTTTGTAATGTAGGGCTGATAGGGGGAACGAGTTACTAAGAGATGCAGCCGGGCCACTGTGGGAATTTCAATGCCCACTGGACAAGGCATACAATATCCACAGGCACGACAGAACTCACCAGAAAGTTCCATCCGTTCCTTTTCAATCAAGGCTTTCATTTCCTCATCAAATACGGGAGGATTGGCGTCCAGTTCCAAAAACTCATCCAGCTCCCTTTGCCGCTGAATCCCATAAATAGGTACGGCGTAGGGGTGCTGTTGCATAAAGGCAAATACAGCTTTGGCACTGCCGCAAAGTCCTCCGGATAAAGCTTTCATAGCAATAAATCCAATATCGTAAGCCTCACACCGGTCCAGTAAATCTAAATCCCGCTGATCTGAGAGATAGGAGAGAGGAAACTGTACGGTTTCAAACAGTCCACTGGAGGCAGCGTCCCAAGCTACATCGTACCGGTGGGCGGTAATGCCGATGTGGCGGATTTTCCCCTGTTTTTTAGCCTCTACCATGCCTGCATATACGGAGTTCTCATCGTTGGGATCTGGCAGAGCGGGGGCATTGTGCATTTGATAGATGTCGATATAATCGGTTTTTAAATTTTTGAGGCTGGTATCCAGTTCTTTTATCATATCCTCTTTGGTCTTAGCCGCGGTTTTAGTGGAAATGATAATTTCGTGGCGCACATCTCCCAAAGCGGCACCGATCTTCTCTTCACTGTCTGTGTAGGCTCTGGCCGTATCAAAGTAGTTAATTCCCGCCCGATAGGCGTTCTGCAAAATACTTTTG
>CALXCQ010000138.1 GCA_944386835.1 uncultured Oscillospiraceae bacterium
TGATATCCGTCTGGAAAGCAAAGTGGGAAAAGGTACGCAAATTTCTATCCTTTTCCGCTTATAAGGCAGAAAACTTCTCAATCGCGATAAATCGTCGTTTTTCCTCAATCAGAATTCCCCTGGGAAAAATTTCCCAGGGGAATTCTGATTTTATTTTTCTCTTTTCGCTGCCCAGGGTTCCTGCGGTAGCACAATGGAAATCCTGCTTCCAATCTCCGCATAGGACTTGATGGTAAAGTATCCTTGATGTTTATCGATGATCCACTTGGCAATGGCCAGGCCCAGTCCGCTACCGGACTCACCACGGCTGCGGGCCGGGTCACCCCGATAGAACCGGTCGAAAATGTGGCTGGCATCTTCCTGGCAAATTCCGATGCCGTTGTCCTGTACTTCTATGCAGGGGCAGTCCGCAGACAATGCCCGGAGACGGAACGTAATCCCACCATTGGGCGGCGTATATTTTGCAGCGTTGTCTGCCAGAATCCGAACAGCCTGTTTGAGTAGCGCAACATCCGCCCAGGCCGTCATTGGTGCTTCTATCACCAGACGGTATGTGTGGTCGGGGTCAATCATTTTACTTTCCTCGCAGACCTCTGTCAAAAGCTCCGTAAGGGAGAGATTCTCCATCTGCATCTTTTGCCTTCCACTCTCCCCCCGAGCCAGAAACAACAGCTGTTCCACCAGATTTTTCATATGCTCGGCTTCCGTCTGAATGGCTGAAATCGACTCATCCAGGACTTTTTCATCCCGTTTCCCCCACCGATCGAGCATATTGACATATCCCTGAATCACCGCAATTGGCGTTCTGAGCTCATGGCTGGCATCGTCTACAAACCGAACCTGTTGCCGGTAACTGTTGTGCATACGCTGAATCAAATTGTTGACCGCGGTAACCAATCCTTCCAGATCTGCATCTCCCACAGGCAATTGCTCATCCGGTGTATTGCCATTGAGATGGTCAATGGCCCGCTCCAAAGAGTGAAACTTTTCCGAGTCGAAGCCATCGGAAGAAATGCTTTGGGTTACCTGTGCCACTTCATCAATTGGTTTCAAAAACCTGCGGATTTCGTTGGTTCCCAAAATACAGTGGCCTATCCACCACAATAGCTGCAAACCAAAGAGCACGCATACGGCCACCAGAACCATCTGGCCAAACGTGCCGGCTTCCACCGTAAAGCTTTCCTGTCCTCCAAACTGGTATTGCAGGCTTCCCAAAGTCTGCCACAGATTCCCATTGGCCTGCGTGACAAAAGCTCTGTGGGTAATGGCTCCAAAA
Source organism: uncultured Oscillospiraceae bacterium (assembly GCA_944386835.1). GTDB lineage: Bacteria > Bacillota > Clostridia > Oscillospirales > Oscillospiraceae > CALXCQ01. The sequence goes on from CALXCQ010000138.1 coordinate 1,277, forward strand.
GTGTTGTTTGGCAACATCAGACTTTCTGTAGCAAAGCACCAGCTGCACACCGCTGCCAAAATCAGCCCAAAGTCGGTCACCAGTATTTTGAGAAAATCCCCCCACCGAAAGTGCCAATTGAGCTTCCTGGCTATGGAAGTTGTCTTTTTTGCTCCATTCACGACGGCTCTCCTTTTATTACGTAGCCTACGCCCCGGACTGTGTAAATAATCTTTGTAGAATATGCATCGTCCAGCTTTTGCCGCAGATACCGGATATAGACGTCTACTACATTGGTTTCCCCCATATAGTCAAATCCCCAAACCCGCTCCAACAGGGTATCCCGGGACAACACAATATCTTGATTTTCCATCAGTGTCTGCAAAAGCAGGAACTCTTTGTAAGTTAGACTGACAGGTTCTTGATCATACCATACCTGATGCCGGGCAATATCCACTTGCAACTTTCCGCATTGTAAAACAGGGCGTTTGGATACCGGTTCTGTCTTTTTCCGCAGAGTAACGCGGATTCTAGCCAGTAACTCTTCAATGGCGAAGGGCTTTGTCATATAATCATCCTCTCCCATATCCAGCCCTGCCACCTTGTCCATAACGGCATCTCTGGCTGTCAGAAGGATGACCGGGATTTGGGAGCTCTGCCGCAACCTGCGCAGAACCTCCAGCCCATTGAGCTGAGGAAGCATTACATCCAGAACAACCAGATCATATCCTCCCGATTCTGCCATTTCCAAACCTGTCCGTCCATTGGTGGCTTTGGCGACTTCATATCCCTCATGCTGTAATTCCAGTTCCAAAAACCGCGCAATTTTTTCTTCGTCTTCCACCAGAAGGATTCTGGTTGTCATGGCTCTCCACTTCCCGTTATTTCAGATTAATTGCTGTCGGCAACTTTCGCTTTGATTTCTTCTGCCACTTCCGAAACTTTTTCCATGGTGTCGTTCACCACAGGTTTCCCCAGCTCCTTGCCTTCCACACGGTACCGGCAATCAAAGAACAGACCGACAACCATCAGCGGCACAATGATCCAGAATCCCAATAGCAGCAAAATTGCCAGAATGGTGATTGGCACCGATAAAATTTGTTCCTTGTTCCGAATCACTACCAGATGGTTTTCCATGCCCTTTTTCAGGATCTTTCCACACCAGACAAAAAAGCGTTTGACCATTTCAGATACCGGTTCTTTATCCGAAGCCGTATTGCGCACTGGCTGCGGAGCTTGTGACGGCTGAGCATCCTGGGTGGAATACTCCGTCTTTTCCGCCGCTGACTCCCCAGTGTTTTCCAGCTCAATCATGGCGTCCAAAAGGTCCCAATTGTTCTTTTCCAGAACTTCTTTCGCTCTGGCCATTGAGATATTCGCCTTCTGGCAAAGTTTTTCCACCATTTCATAATGTTCCATACTATTTACCTCCGTTGTATATGTTTTCTTTTCGCTCTCACCATATCTCGGCAAGATTAAAAGAAAACAGAGAAAACATTAGAATTTTATTAGAATTTCTCCTATCATACCTTATTATGTCCCATGGTGCAACCCAGTCCGCCTTACGGTGTATCCCGTTCCTGAAGAGACGTTTGCCTCATCACTCCAATGCCTTGCCGCAAAAGATGAATAAATAAATCCATGGCCGGTGAAACCCACTTGTTTTTATGCCGCAGTTCATAGGCCGTAATGACTGTCTGCTCCATCGCCAGCGGAATTTCCTCCAAGGTACCCGCATTCAGTTCCTCTTCTACTACAAACCGCGGTAAACAAGCCACACCTAAATTAGAGACAACACTTTTTTTCCGCGCCTCTATGCTCCAAAGCTCCATGGTGTGGCAAAGGCTAATTTCTCTTCTTTCCAAATACTGCTCAAACATACGACGATAGAGATTATCGGGACTGCTCACCAGCACACTTACCGCCTTCTTCTGCCCTGGGGTAATGAAATCCCGCTGGTCCCTGGGAAACTGGGGGGCGCAGACCAATACCAAGCCGTAGCTGGCAAGTGGCGTGATCCGAAGATTTTCGCTTACACCCCGAATTTGATAATCTACGCCCAAATCGGCCTCTCCGGTTAACACACTGCGATGAATCCCATAGCCGGTATCTGTACGCAGGCTAAGTAAAACTTTCGGTGCCAGTTCATGAAATTTTCGCAAAACCGGTTGCAGACAGTAGCATAAAAAGGATTCTGGCATTACGACTCTCAGTTGTCCGCTCAACGCATCCCGGTCTTTTGAAGTCCAACGCAATTTTTCCATGGTTTGCAAAATCATTTCCACATCAGGCAGGATTGCCTGCCCTGCCTGGGTCAAACACATTTTACGTCCGATTCTCTCAAACAGCTTTACGGACAATTCCTTTTCCAACTGCTGTATCTGCGCTGACACTGTAGATTGGGTATAGTTCAGCCTCTGGGCCGCTTTTTGAAAGCTTCCTTCTTCCAAAATGGTTTTGAGCGTTTGAAAATACTGCAAATCCATATGGCATCTCCTATCGATTTTTTCGATATTAAAAGCATTTTATTTCAAATTTTTAAAAGTGAATTCTCATGTTAGTATATAGAAAGAGTTGGGCCAATGCAAGAGCCATAAAGTTTCCCCGGGCCCGGAAACCGCCCTGCGAAAAAATTTCTTAGAAGACACAACCCCAGAACGGATGCAGTCTTTCCGGCTACCACGACCATATTTTTCCATGCACAGTCAGGCTACACACTTTACCAGCCATAACAAATTAATTTCTGGGATAAGAACCGTAACCGGCTCCCTCCCAGCCAGTGCCTGCGGCAAAACTGCCCGGAGGTAAAGTCCTCCGACGGCAGTTCATCCCTGCTATTGTCTGCAGTGAAATGGCCCGGCAAAGTCCTCCGACGACAGTTCACTCCTGCTATCGCCTGTAGTGAAATGGCCCGGCAAAGTCACCCACCAGGATCCCACATTTTGGCAGGGATTCCAAAACACAGTTACCCGCAAACAATTGCAATTCCCCTCCTGGTTTCTTTTTGATATCTGGAAAGAATTTCCCTGCAAATCAAACTGTAAATCCCACTCGGTCTTGGCAGATATTGATCGTGGCGGAAAATTCCTCGAAAAACTGGTAAACCATCAAAATTTGAAAGGAGCGACCTTTATGTCCTGGACTCCCCCTGAGTATGTACAAAAATACCCCCATCTGTTTTCCCCCATTACCATTCGCGGACAACTGTTTAAAAACAGAATTATCTCTTCTCCCCACAGAGGTGGCCCCGATTTAACACGGGCTGACTATCGTGGCTACGAAATCTATTCGGAAACCGGTGCCCTGTACTATGGTTCTATTGCCCGGGGTGGGGCCAGTCTCGTAAATACCGGACAGTGCGGCGCCGATCCACGCTATCGTCTCAGTACAACTTTTTTTAATCTTTTCGACGCCTCCACTCTGCAAACCATGCACCTGGTGACGGATGCCATCCATGTCTTCGGAGCCAAGGCCGGGATCGATATCAATCATGCAGGGATGTATGCGCCACCCACCAACGGCCTGGATCCTATCGGTCCCTGCGACGACTTTCTTCAGGGCACCTTTCATGTACAAAAGATGGAAAAACAGGGCCTGACCCGAGGCGGTGGAATTCCCGTACGTGGCATGAACGAGTCGGACATGGAACAAGTTGCAGACTACTTCGCCGCAGCTGCCGTAATGGCAAAGCGAGGCGGATTTGACGTATTGGTCATTCACGCCGGCCACGGCTGGCTCCTAGGACAATATCTCAGCCCTGTCTTAAACAAACGGACCGATCAGTATGGAGGCTGTGTGGAAAACCGGGTTCGGTTCCCGGCCATGGTGTTGGACCGGATCCGTCGCGCTGTTGGCGAAGACATGGTAATTTTGCTGCGGTACAGTGCCAATGAGTTGGTTCCCGGTGGTATTTCCATGGAGGACGCCGTAAAAACCATAAAGCTTCTGGAACCGAAAATCGACATTGTCCAGTGTTCTGTAGGCATCCGTTCCGGCTATGAATCCCTGGTCATCACCCAACCCACTCACTATGTCAAACCCGCTTGTAATGCCTATTTGGCCCGTCAAATGCGCAAAGAAGTAAAGATTCCTGTAGACACCGTAGGCGCCATCAACGACCCGGACTTGGCAGAGTCCCTTCTGGCAGACGGAACCTGCGATTTTGTCTCCATGGCCCGCAGCTTTATTGCCGATCCGGACTGGGTCGAAAAAGCCCGCAGTGGTCACGCGGACGACATCCGTCCCTGTGTGCGCTGTCTGCGCTGTCTGAATCCAGACTATACGGGAGACAGCCGCTGTACCGTCAATCCTCAAAAGACCTGGTTCCATATGGAGCATGCTCTCGTGCGTCCGCCTGTCCGGTCTAAGAAAGTAGCTGTTATTGGAGGCGGCCCTGCAGGTATGCAAGCTGCCCTGAAAGCTGCTGACCGGGGACATCAGGTGACGATTTATGAAAAAGCAGCAACTCTGGGTGGCCTTTTGACTTATACCGATCATGTAGCTTTCAAAGAGGCCATGATGCGGTACAAGAATTACCTTATCCGCCAGGTGGAAAAACAAAAAGGTATCACGGTCCGACTGAATACTGCCGCCACCCCAGAATTGATGCGCCTGGAGGCTCCGGATGCCATTATTGTAGCTATTGGCGCAGACTTTTCCGTTCCTCCGATTCCCGGTGTGCAAAGTCCTCATGTGATGCCGGCCTGGGATTGCTATGGTCAGGAAGACCAGCTGGGCAACCGGGTTGTTATTCTCGGCGGCGGCTTTGTAGGATGTGAAACCGCCATTCATCTGGGAATGCTGGGGAAACAGCTGACTATTGTGGAAATGGCTGACGAATTCATGAAAGAAGAAAAAAATAATTTTGAAAAATGGCACACTCTCCACTTTTTAGATCATGAATTCAGCTTTGAAACTTCCAATCTCAATCAAAACGCTCCGGCCCCCAATAAAATTGCCAAATACCTGTCGACCCAATGTGTGGAAATTACGCAAGACGGTGTCCACATTGTCAGCCAAAGCGGAAAAGCTACCTTTTTGCCGGCAGATACAATTCTCCTGGCCACCGGTATGCGGCCAAAAGCCGCGGAGCGGGACAGTTTTCTGGGGCTGGCCTACGATGTCATTCCCGTTGGCGACTGTTTAAAAGTCGGAGATGTCCATACTGCCACCTTTACGGGTTATGGAGCTGCCGTGCAAGTGTAATAGCCTTGTGCCTGTACAACAGCCGGAAAGGAAGCTCGCAAAAAGGACTTGACTTAGAGTGTACTCCAAATGGTATGCTGAACATACGTTCTCTTACTTGGGCACCCTACACGGTTCATAAGCGGCAGGTACCGCTTATGTCCACTGCCGATGAAATGGAGGTAACTCATGAAGAAATTAGGCTTTGGATGTATGCGTCTTCCCCTGTTGGATCCCAATGACCCTACGAAAGTGGATCTGACACAATTTGAAAACATGGTAGACACGTTTTTAGATCGGGGATTTACCTATTTTGATACGGCATACATGTACCACAACTATCACAGTGAAGAACTTGTGCGGGAAGCTTTGGTCAAACGACATCCGCGAAGCAGCTTTACCCTGGCTACCAAACTGCCCACTATGCAGCTGAAAGCCCAGGAAGACCTGGAACGGATTTTTCAGGAACAGCTGGATAAATGCGGCGTTGATTTCTTTGACTATTATTTGCTGCACAATTTGGGGACTAACCACTACCAGATCGCTGAGAAATTCGACTGTTTCCGCTTCCTGCAGCAAAAGAAAGAGGAGGGAAAAATCCGACACATTGGTTTTTCCTATCATGACCATGCAGAGCTTCTGGATCAAATTCTGACAGAACATCCGGAAACCGAGTTTGTCCAGCTGCAAATCAACTATCTGGACTGGGAGAATGAGAGTATTCAGTCCCGCAAGTGCTACGAAGTGGCAACCCGTCATCAGAAGCCGGTCATTGTCATGGAGCCTGTCAAAGGCGGAACGCTGGCCTCTTTACCAGCCAAAGCCCAGGCACTTTTGCAAGAAGCCCATGCCGACTGGTCCCCGGCCTCCTGGGCCATTCGATTTGCCGCCAGTCTGGACAATGTTATGGTCGTTTTAAGTGGCATGTCTTCCATGGATCAGATGCTGGATAACACCGGGTATATGGAGTCGTTCCAACCTCTTGAGGCCTGGGAGCAAGGAGAAATCGCCAAGGCTGTGGCGTGCATTCATCAGGAAGCATTGATTCCTTGTACTGCCTGTCGTTACTGTGTGGAAGGCTGTCCGATGCAGATTCCCATTCCCAACTACTTTGCTCTGTACAATGCGGAAAAGCAGTCCATGAACAAGGGATTTTCCACCCAGGGCGTGTATTACCACAACTATGCCAAGACCCACGGTCTGGCTTCCAGTTGTATTGGATGCCGGCAATGCGAGCGGGAATGCCCTCAACACATTCCCATCACCCAGTGGCTTGGAGAAGTTGCCGCCACATTTGAGAAAAAGTAGGAGGCAGAATATGCAATACCGTACCCTAGGAAAAACCGGTCTTTTGGTTAGCGAAATTGCAATGGGATGTGAAGGATTCACGGATAAGAGCCAACAGGAAGTAACGCAGATGGTAGACGCACTTCAGGCTGGCGGTATCAACTGCATCGACCTGTATACCTCCAATCCCCAGGTGCGCTCCTGCCTGGGCCAGGCTCTTCTTGGCCGTAGGGAGAAATTTGTTCTCCAGGGCCATCTTTGCACCATCTGGCAGGATGAACAGTATAAACGCACCCGGAACATGGAAGAGGTCAAAGAAGGATTTCAAGATCTGCTCTGCCGGCTTGGCACAGACTATCTTGACATCGGTATGATCCACTATGTAGACGCTTTGGATGACTGGGAAAAAGTGGTTCAAGGGCCGGTCTTTGCCTATGCCCGGTCTTTAAAAGAGGCCGGTGTCATTCGCCACATCGGGCTGAGCAGCCATAACCCAACCGTGGCCAGAAAAGCAGTGGAATCCGGTCTGATTGAAGTTCTGCTGTTCAGTATTAACCCTTGTTACGATTTAATGCCGGCAACGGAGAACGTGGAAGATCTGTTCGCACCGGAAAACTACCAGACTCCCCGACTCAATATGGATCCGGAACGGGAGGCTCTTTATGAAGCGTGCCAGGCCCTGGGCGTAGGCATAACCGTAATGAAGGCTTTTGGTGGTGGGGATTTGCTGAACCAGACCCTGTCCCCTGCAGGAAAAGCGCTGAGCTTAAATCAAGGCCTTCACTATGCCCTGACCCGGCCTGCCGTTGCCTGCGTCATGGCCGGTGCCCATTCTTTCGATGAAATTCAAAGTTGTCTGGCCTATGAAACTGCTTCAGAAGAAGAAAAAGACTATGCTTCTGCTTTGGCGGAATTTCCCAATTTCTCCTGGAAAGGACACTGTATGTACTGCGGTCATTGTGCTCCTTGTCCTCAGGGAATCGATGTGGCCACGGTGACAAAATTTTGGAATCTCGCCAAGGCGCAAAAAGTCATGCCGGAAACCGTGCGGGAGCACTACGCCGCTCTGGCCCATCCGGCCTCGGACTGCCTGCAGTGCGGTGCCTGCGAATCCCGCTGTCCCTTTGGCGTACCGGTAATACAAAATCTACAAGCGGCACAAAAGCTGTTTGGCCGATAAGCACACAGGAAAGGAAATCCTCTCATGACAATTGCGGAAGTTAGTCAAAAATATGATATTTCTGCCGATACATTGCGATACTACGAAAGAATTGGCCTCATTCCGCCTGTTCCCCGCACCAAAAGCGGGATTCGGGACTACAATGAGGAATCCTGTGGCTGGATTGTTCTGATGAAATGTATGCGCAAAGCCGGTGTACAAATTGAAGCATTGATTGAATATGTAGCACTTTTTCAACAGGGTGACTCCACTTTGGATGCCAGGAAGGCGTTACTCATGGAACAGCGGGACCAGCTACTGGCGCGAATGGCCGATATGCAAGCCTCTCTTAACCGTCTAAATGACAAAATTGAGCAGTATGAGCAAGGGTTATTATTAGCAGAACAAAAACTACGGAGAAAATCCGAGTAGTGCCAGAACCGGAATCTCTTTTTGCTGGTAAAAAAGGTCCAGGGGATTGGATTTATCCAATCCCCTGGACCTTTTCACATTCCGACACGCAAGGGCTTAGCCTACAGGAATGGCAATTGCCTCACCAGTTGTCACTCCTCCAATAATTACACTGCTATCGCTTCCGGATTCCATATCTCCGTTCTGGGACGCACCTTCCAAACCAGACTGATTCTTTGAGGTCACAACGCCACCTTCAAATGTAACTTCTGCGCTGGCGCCGGCATTGCCTTCCCCTTCCCAGGAATAGATCACCATACCAACTGTGTCTCCATCGGTCCCGGATACTACAGTTCCCTTCGATCCCACAAGGGCAAATACTTCTTCCTGCGTCATCCCCAGGTCAATGGCATCAAAAACGTCTCGCGTAATGGTGTTTCCGCTACTATTTTTCTCTCCGTCTTCAAATACATCATAGGCCACTTTCCCATTGATAACCGTCAGATAGATCGTCTCACTTTCTCCTGTAACGGTGACAATTAACTGCGCCGACTGTGCACCAGCAATCTCCCCCAAAGCACTACAGGCATTTTTTGCCGTCTCGACCGTATCTTGCCAATCTCCCGGGACTGTTTTTGCCTCCTGGGCCGGCATCGCCGTTTCGTCCAGTCCAGGCACCTTCACGGTTGCACTCACTTTTTCTTCGCTGGCCGTCACCCGTGCCTCGGCTCCCTGGTAAAGTTCCGCAATTACCTTCTCAGCTTCCACTGTCATGGGATCGATCTGTTTTTCTTCTGTCGTTTCCGACGAATTGGTAATATCTGAACTCTGTTCTGTCTGTGCAGTCTCCTGGTTCTCGCACCCTGCACAGAGTAAAAGCAGAACAGTAAGCAGCATAATCATTAGAATACTCTTTTTCATATTTTCTCTCCTGATGAAACATATTTCCAGCAATCTTATGAAAACAAGCTTGCCTTTCTTGGGCACATGCAAATGTTGGCTTGTCCGCTCTTTGGGCCAAGCTGTCCAAGCCAAGTTGCAGTTGCCGCCGAGTTGTATTATACTATACCCATAGACCAGATGGTAGTGCAAAATTTCTGAAGTTTTATTAGCTTTTTTGACGGCGCCAAAGATTCCTTCTAAATTTTGGTTACTGGTTGTGTTTGTTTCAAGGTCATTTTTAAGGAAGGATGTGTTTCTTATGCAAAAGCTTACATCGTTTATTTCTCTATTAACTGGTGAATTTGATAATGCAAAACAGCTTGCGGAACTTGAACAACAAGGTATCGGTAACTTCCCCTATGCACGACATGTCAATACAGTCTGCAATGATAAAATTTTAGACTTACCCTCCGATTTCTCGGGTATTTTCATGGTGGAAGAAAGCTATTATACCACCAACGGCAGTACTCATGCCTCATCGCACCTATTCCTTTTCACACAGGTGGATGACGGGATTGAATTGGCTTCCTATGAGCTTCCCGAAGGTTATCGTAAAACCGACTTTACATACCAGGCTCTTGCTCCTGTGTCCTATTCTCAGGTAAAAAAATCAGAAAAGTTTACGCCAGCACTCTATACTTTTTCCCAAGGCGTTTGGTCTGGCGGCAGTGTCAGCATGTTTTCTCCTGTTCTGAAATTTACTCTCTATGAGCGATTTTCTGCAGATTGCCTGGAGGTCTCCGAAACTATGGAAGTAAATGGGAAGCGTACCTTTGGTTATGATATCCCCATTATCTATCGTCGAAGTCAAAAGTAGCTCTCAGTTATGCTGAAAATCATGCAAATTATGAAACTGCTTTTTATTCTGCAAAAAGGAAGAGCTGGCGCCCACAAACGGCGCCAGCTCTTTTCTTCTGCGCAGAGAATGCCGCTTGTGTCTTTTGCCGTTTTCTCCCCATGTTTTCGGCTGCTCTCAAAAAAATTCCAAAAACCTACACGTCATTGGTTTTCTTCTTTCGTCGGTTACAGTGCCCCTGCGTCTGCTCCATCCGTTTGCTCACCGGGCTTCTGCGTTACTTCTGCCCGGTCTATGCATGGCCCCTGACAATACTCCTGATAGTCATTATCCGAATGCAATATACAAATTCCGCTGGGGGCCCGATAAATACAAGATTCCATTGGAAAACCTCCTTGCAATCTGTAAGGCTTCATCCTTGTGAGCCTTTTGACTCCAGTTCCGATACCTGTCTTTCTACTCTTCTGTTTTCCTTTGGCCCTGTCTCCATCTCTTATTTCTTTCCACAACTAATCAAAAAACCTACACATGCTGAGACGAAATCCCGAAATTGGGACATGGTGGCTGTAATTCCAGGGGTTAGCGTAATATCGCTCCTTGCCATAAACAAAAAGAGCAAAGAAAGAATGCCAATGGCTGAAACCACGATCACTTGAACAGAATTGCAGATGTCTGTATCCGGATCCAAAGTATTGTCCACTGTAACAATATTTCCCACTTTCATTGTTCCTGAACCTTCCGCGATAGCGGGGTTTTCCTCCCCTGCAAAGCCGATCCTATTTTGTGCTGAATGCTCTGAAGTGTTTTCTAAATTTATCCCGACGGGGTTATTGGAAAAATTCTGTTTTTGACTTCCGGGATTCGATTTGGATTTTGCGAAATTTCCGCTGATAAAGTATCCCAAAATACCGGCAGCGGAAGTCCGTACAATAATGTCAATTGTGTTATTTTCTTCCGTTGTTGTCCCATTGTTGGAAAACAGGGTGAAACCAATATACGCCAAAAGAATAATCATAAACAGAATCAAACACCAATCAACAAGACAAACGCTTCCGATTCCTTTGCGTAATTTTTTACGAAACATGTTCACTACGAATCCACCCCCAGAAAAAATTCTAAATCTGCATTTGTATTTTCCGGTCTTTCTGCTTTCCTCCTATTCTTTTTGTCCTTTATATATACGCCCTCAATCGTATAAAAATGAGTGGGATTTATGGGACAACCTTACTGCCAAAAGGCTCCAAACTGTCAGCTTTATCGCAAATAACTGCCTTGTAGTTAAGCGCACAAGTTCTCCTTCGGCCAGTGGGGCCTAAAACAATACAGGCGTCCATAGTTTCATATGGACGCCTGTGTTCCCGCAAAAACGAAATTAAATTGCTGGTTGAAACGTTATTTTCGCGCCGGTACGCACATCTGAATGGATTCGCCACTGCCAGTGTATCCCTGGAATTGGTATACAGGCTGGTAGAATCCTTTGGAGTCAGTTTTATAATCCAGGAAGCAGGATTCCACCGTAATTTTTTGCGGCGAGAGGGAAGTAAAGTAATCCCCGTTTGTAAAGTTACCTTTCCGCAGCTGTTCATAGGCCTCTGCCTGGGTCAAAATAGGCTCTTCCCGGTAATTTGTCAGAGAAAGCAGATTGTTTTCAACTTTTTTCACTACACCGCTGCCTCTGCACCAGCAACGTACCGTTCCATCCATGATTGCGTCCCCGGTGTCATACAGATCCACTGCAAAGGTATGCACTCTATTTCCCTCGTACTGAAATTGCGCTTCTTCCGGAATTGGAATGCCATAAGCCGTAAGTATCTTCCGTACTTCCACCGGCTCTAGTTGGACATCTTGTAGATCTTCCCCCGCGAGAGAATGGGTATAGGTATACGTGCCGTCAAAATAGGATACCTCTAAAAAGTCGCCGGTCTGATGGTTTGCAAATATGGTACAGTTGTCATAGTAGTAGGCATCCGGAAATTCCAGGCCTAGTTTCTCTGCGAAGTGACTGGCAAATTCTGCACAAGATTCCTTTTGAAGTTTTTGTGCCTGATAAACAGGTGCTGTACGCAAGGTGTCGTCTAAAGTATATTCCAGCTCCCATACAACGTTCTTCGTTTGCACGCGGAAACTGGGTGTTTCTGATAAATTTCCATATTCCTGAAGGGTATATCCTGCATAAAGTCCCACAAATGCTAAAATTAATATCCCCGGGAAGCAAAGATATAACGCTGCCTGTTTCCGATATTTCTTTCCTTTGGAAAATACTCTGATCAAAAACATGCCAATTCCAAACCCTGCCACACAGCCGAGCGTGTTCGTAAATAGATCGTCTACATCCAAAATCCCTCTGCCTGAAAAATATTGGATCAGCTCAATGATTACAGAAGTCCCAAGTCCAACACCTAAGGCCCCATACCACGTCCGCAGTTGTTTCCACAAAATAGGAAAAAAAACACCCCAATGGCATGAACAGGGCAATGTTGAGTATGATATTCAACCACTTTTGGGGAGAAGCCTCATTCCAAGCCTCTTTCCAGGAACGAAACCATTGCCAGTTAACTCCGCTTATCTCACCAACAGTATACCGAATTAACGTCCCGTAAATTAGAACTGTCAGATAGCCAAGGAACAGGAGGGACAAGCAGAGTTTTCCCCAGTGTATGGCTACAGGCGCTTTCATCTTTTTTCGATACCACACATAAATTATGCCACACACAATCAAGGCGACCAAACCGACAGATACAACGAAAACTGCCAGGCTTAATCCCCGTTGTAACTGTTCCCTTACCAATTGCAAAAAACTGTGCATTTCTATCTCCTTATGTAGAAAATCTCGGCTTACTGTTTTATGTGGTTTTCCATGACGGCTGTCTAAACCCTGCTCAACACAGCTTACTCGGAATACCCGTCTTTTTATACCTGTGTCTATGGGTCCTAAAAGCGCCCTGACAAACTATTGGTTTCTTTTATTCTTCACCATTGGAAATTGTCATTTAGTCTGTAGTCAGAGAATAATCGCACACAATTCCATCTTCCAATTCAACAAGCAGCCATTCTCGATCAATGATTGTCCGCTCATTTCCCAGGCAATAGACCAGCCGACCATCCTGATTAAAATACCCATAATCGTTGTCAGAGGGCCCCAGGAGTGCAACAAGCGCATCCTCCGTCATGCCCACAAGCTGGTAGTCTGCCAGTAAATCTGCCACCATGGTAGCCCGTCGCTCTGGATTGGCCTGCCACTTTTCAGAAGTAAAGGTGTGCCAGTACAGATAAGTTCCCAGCCAAATGGCAACCAGGATAGCCAAGAGGACAAAAAATCCAAAAATAATGCAATTGGTACGTTTGATCTTTCGGATCTCCCGCTCTTCTTGGGGCGTAAATTTTTTCCCTTCCATAGACCTCTGCTCCTCCTTTCTGGCCTTTTCCATAGGCCCTGTCAAAGAGCATACCGGGTTGCCATACAGCCGGTAGAACTCACACTCTTTCTTTCAGCTTGTCTCACCGTCTTGTCATACCCAGTAGCGCTTGCTGATACTTTCTGCTCTTTTCGTTACCCTTTGGCCAACATGTTCGGCCGACCCTCCACCCGCAAGAGTACAAATTTTGTGTCTTCCACATTTAAAATAAAATTTGTCTTTATGAGACAAGGATACCGTCACCAACAGACCTGTCATTTTAAGCAGATAACAGCAAACCTGGAATGCCCAAGCGCCTTGTGCTGCTTCCCTTCTCATCCAGAGCAGGAGTGTTACTCCCGCTTGCCCCCATTCTCTTTTATCGCTTTCAAAATACAAAGGCCCATTGTCAAAAGCGGGAAAAGTGTTGTGAAACACAAAGATCCCTTAGGCTGCCAATCCAGATTTGCATCCAAAAACAGCCCCACAAACCACGCCAAAAGCGTCAGCACCGTTGCTTGCAGATACATAAAAACCCCCTCCGTTACCCATCTGGCTCTACTATCGCAGAATGAAGTGCGTTGCCTGTTACTAGATATCAAACTGGTGAAAGGTTGGAAGGTAAGCACTTTCTCAGCGCTGTTCTTTTTCAGATACACGCCAATGGAAAGTGTCGGAAATCTCTCACCGTCTTCGGCCACCTCGCGGTCCACTGCGCCCTGCGCACTTCAGTATTACCAACACCGGCAGGGCTAGGCTGGTCAGGAAAATCGAAAGTGCCATATAGCGCTGCTTCCTTTGCAAAATAACGCGCAAAACAAAACGAGAACAGCAAACAAGTCTGGCTCGTATCCCAGGGCTGTTTTAATTTGTACCGATGGCTCAATCGAATTCTCAGAATTATCCATCTATCACAACGAAATGCCCATCACACAGGCCGCCCAACGGAAATGTGCACACCCCACCTGACAGAATGCCAATCCGTGACCACGGCCATTCCTCCATGCGTTTCCGAAACTCCGGTGTGCGACCATATTGGTTTTGAAAAAGAATTGTCATTGCTACTCGAAAAGCAGCGTAAAAACCGCGGAACAGCAGTTTCAAAAGTTGACTACCCGTCGTTTGCTTCTTCGCTTTGTATTAGGTATTCGAATCAATCAAATTATGACACACACTGCCGGAAATGGCAAGGCAGGATCTGCCTCAGGTATGAGGGACACAATATTGAGAGCCTCGAGTTTACCACAGAAGAAGTTTTTTGACAAACTTGCAATTGGCGAAAACGTTTTCAGAATGTATGTGGGGGCAGGCAACAGACTGGTGATGTACGAAACGGAATTTGACATTGCAGGCAATACGCTTACACTCAATGCCCAAACCATGACCGATGGTTTGCTGTTTTCTGGAGCACAAATATGAAGGACATGCGTGAGGTCCCTCAAAATGTTGAAATCAAATCCATTGCTGCTTTTCATGACGGACGAACCCAGGAAAGTACGGTTTCCGTTGATCTGTCGGGCGTAGGCGTATATTTCTCCACTGTCAGTGAAGAAGAACTGCAGCTGCAGGAAGCCGAACTGGACTACTATATGAATCTGCCCTTGAAGCAATGTGAGCTGGTGGCGGAACGTGTTGAGTCGGTGACAGATGTTTATGCGGTTAAACTGGAAACCAGCACCTCTTGGATTACTATTCAAGAGGAAATGGAGTTTGATGAGTCTGGGATCTGGAGAGACGGAACTCGAGGAGATTTCATTGTTGATGGGTATGCGGTGTATATCCCTGGGATTAAGCGCGATTACAATGGTTTGTACACAGGAATGCTCAATAAAGTGCCAAAGAGTTTACAATATATTCGAGAATAACGGAATAATTGCCAAAAAAGTAAGGGCGGGATATGAATCTCCGCTCTTACTTTATCATTCTCCCAGTCCCCATAAGTATTGATGAATAAAAAAGAATACTGGCACATAAATGGTTTACCGTTCAACATAAAACTAGACAGTTCCCTCGATTCTGGTTAGATAAATACTCTAATCAGGGTGGAGGTATCCCTTATGAATATAACAGCATAATGAAAATATTAAACTGTTTCAACGAAAGCATTATGGTCACAAGTTGCTGCCAGTTGACACCAGTGGGCTGGTGACACCCCCCATTTGATATGCTATTATGAATTAAAATTGGAGCGGTTTCCAGATTTTCCGCCCATGCAGCTAGAAGTATGTGCAGTCAAATAGCGTTTTCAATATTAGGGCTGAAATGTTGATTTGGTTAAGCACGCGGAAAAAGGCACTTAATTTGACAAAGAAGTGTGATGATATGAATAAGAAAAAAATTTTAATAGTTTTGCGGGCTGTGGTTTGTGCTGTTGTATTATGGCTTGCTGTTGGTATCGTTGACTATTATAGACTTCATAGATTTGAAAAGCCTATCTTTTGTATTGGAACAAACTTATTTGACGATGGTGGTTCTGGTAAGTATGTTGGTCTTGGGTACTCCTTTGATATTGAAGGGAACTTTATGCCAGAAGATGAATTCCCCGGAGTAACGAAGTGGACATTCTATTTGTTTGGATTCGAAATGGAAACTCAAGTAAGAGAATA
>CALXCQ010000139.1 GCA_944386835.1 uncultured Oscillospiraceae bacterium
GGTTCCGGCGGGGCAAAACCCGGGAAGGAAAAAGTTATGCTTGCATTTTCCCGGGGATTGTATTATACTGTATAGCGTTCCACATTCCCATGCCGGTGTGATGGAATTGGTAGACGTAGTGGACTCAAAAACCACTTCGCCATCTGTTGCCGGTGTTGGGAAAAGTCCTGGAAAATCAAGCGTTTTTCGGATTCTGTTTTCATTTGTCTTTAACATCCCTCCTGCATATCCCTCCAAATTCCGGGGAATGCTTCTCCGGGTGTAAAGAAATATATCTGCCGGTGTGTTGGAATTGGTAGACGAGGCGGACTCAAAATCCGTTGGGCTAATAACTCGTGCGGGTTCGACCCCCGCCACCGGCACCATATTTGCTCCGAAGTGTCATGCTTCGGAGCATTTTTTACTGCCCAGAAGCAAAGACTTGAACATTTTTCGGAAACGCCGGGAGAATTGCATTTGCAGACGAAACCTTACTGGAAAAATCCAAATGTGTGTAAATATTGGAAGTAGTGCTGATGTCGCTGTGTCCCAGCCACTCCTGAATCTCTTTCAGGCTCACACCATTGGCATACAGCAAACTGGCACAGCTATGTCTCAAATCATGAAAACGTATCTTTTTCAGCCTGTGCTTTGCCAACAGAATATCAAAATGCTGGGTAATGAAATTGGGCTTCATCAGTTCTCCAATGGCATTCACATTCACGTATTCCAAATAGTCGTTGCAGTAGCAGCTGCCGCAAACCTGACGGTTGATTTCCTGTTGTTGTTTTACTTTCCGCAAGAGTCTTTCGAACGGTGTAACCAGGGGAAGCGTTCTGCAACTGGACTTTGTTTTTGTTGTGTCTCTTTGAAAAACAGTTGCTTTGCCATCAACACACATTTCTGTTACTGTGTGCCTAATTGAAATCGTCTTCTTTTCAAAGTCAATTGCATCCCATTTCAACCCCAGCACCTCACTTCGCCGCAAGCCATAAAATGCGCCAAGAATGATTGGAAGCTCTAGCGGGTCACCTCGCGCCACTTTGAAAAGAACATCCAGTTCCTCCTGGTTGTAGATCGTTGCCTTGTATTGGGCTTTTCTGGGCTTCTCAACACGGTCTGCCGGATTGGATTTGATAATGCCGAGCTGGAACGCATACTGAAGGCATTTGCGTACATTTGCATGACGACGGATAACGGTAGTCGGGGACAGTCCCGCTTCCAGCAGGCTTTGGTAGTAATCCTGAATGATTTTTGGATGCCGTTCCAAATCCTGAACCGTGCAATTCCTTTCCTTGAAGAAAGGAATGATACTTTTCTCAACGTTCATGGCGTAAGCAGCATAGGTGGTTTCCCCTACTTTGCTTCGCATCATTTCCAGCCATTCCCTGATAAAGTCTGCAAAAAGAATGGGAGCCTGGTCGCAGCAAGGGTTCGCCGCTTCTGCCGGATTTGTGGCGATCCAGCGAAGATCAACTGCGTACCCAAGGCAAGTGGTAAGCGTTTCATGATAGAAAATCAATTCATCCGGTGTGGCATCGTCGTTCGAGCGTGCATGCTGAAAGAAGCATTCGATTTCTTTTGCTGTCAGTGCTGGGAGCATGATCGATTTCTGTTTGAAATATGGAATGATAATTCCTTTGACAGTATAGGCATAGCCAGCGTACTCTTTGGCAGACATAGCCGAGGATTTGTCTTTCAGCCACTTCAATAAGAACTCGTCAAACAGCATCCCGGCGTTTTCCGGAAGATTGTCCGGGGCAAATTCCTCACGGGTTTTTAAGAGCAGCGCTTCCGCTCGCTTCTTATTTCCTTTGACTGTCAAGCCTGTGCTTATGGACTTTGTTTTTCTTTTGCCAAGGTTATCCTTCCAGCTTAATATCATCTGGTAATATCCATTTTGTTCTCTCAGGTGTCCAGCAACCATTATCTGATTCCTCCTTTTGGTTGTGCCGATTAACACCCGTCATTGACGGAGTTATTGTAGCATTGACGGGGAAAAAGCGCAAACTTGTCAAGCCCTGATTGTAGGAGATTGATCGATAATTCCCAAATATTTTATGACATTGATTTTGGGGATTTTATATGTACGGCCAATTTTGAGACAGGCAATTTGATTTTCCCGAATCAGTCGATATGCCAATCGCTCGCTGATGTGCAGCATCTGGCCAAGCTGCGTCACTGACACAACATCAGGATACTTTGCAAACATCTGAGAATAGGCATCTTTTGTGGAAACACTCATATCCATTCACCTCCTGCCGTGTTTCTCTCTGTGTATCAAAATCACATGGATGTGCTGGGAGATAAATCCCCCAGCACACGGCATCTGACTTTGATTACCGCTGTACCATCCATTTGAACTGTAATAAACATTCTAATCGAAGGGGCAGCAGTTTTCCGTTAATGCCTTGGTTTGATGTTTTTCCGTCATATTTGTTCGTTCCCTGACGGTGGGCGTGGCACAGGCTGTCTCTGGCGAGACGATCATAACTCCAATACTCCGCTGCCTGTGAAAGCTGGCGTAAGTATCAGGGCTTCCCCCAAGTCTGCGGGAGAGCGTGAGCAAGTATCTTTAACCGCTGCAAGGTCACGGCATACCCGCTTGCCAAGGCGGACGTTACGGCTGCGTTGATTCGCTCGGATGGTATTTCAATATCACCTCCCAGTGAAACCCATCGTCCCGGCGACGCTCCTGAAGTGCTGCTTGCAGCTTAGTGTTCCTGTTACCACGAGTAATTCAGTTTTCAAGGTTCATAGAAGTGGTAAAGTACCCCTTCACTAATTGAGCCGAACTCAGAGGCAAAGTATGACTGTTTTTCCAAAGTTTTACAAATTGCTCATAAACTTCCTCAGCTTTGCCAAAATCTTTTTGTGCCGCTTGCTGACACCGGGCTGTGTCAACCCGATCAGTTTTGCATAGCTGGATTCCGTTTCTCCGGAAAAATAGATTGCCTGAATCAATGCTTGATCTGCTTCGGGAAGCATCTGAAGGCACTGATGTAGATGGTTATGTAATTCCTGTTCAAGCAGCTGGTCTTCGATGCTGGATTCCGCAGACGCCAGACAGCAGTTACTCTCAGCCTCCAATTCCTCCATACCCGAAATATCCAAAATGTGGTTTTCGTGCACCTGGTCCTTTTCGTAAATGTACTTCTCTTTCCGTTTGCCTTGATAGTAAGCCTGATAGACCGCATGACTCACTTCGTGGATTTCACCATGTAATGCAATATAGTATTTTCCGTTGCCTTTCATTGTTTACACCTCGTTCGTCAGATTTGATTTGGAAAAACAAATCTGACATGGAGGCGGTCTTGCCCAAATGCTGCACAATTCATTTTTCTGACAGCTTCCGATGATTTTCGACAACAAAAAAAGCCCGGAAGCAGGCACCGATTTGAATCGGTACTTACTTCCGGGCGTGGTTCCCTTTTTTGTTATTGTATGATCGTGTGGCGGAAAATGATGTATCCTAAAAGGACAGTATCGCTTTATTTCCACCCGAACTTGCAAAAAGGCAGTTGGGTTCATTGGGGTGTGTTATGTCCTTTCAAAGAGTATTTTGGGGCTAACAGGAGGACAACACATCGCAACAACGCAAACAGTCGAACGTGAATAGATTGAGGAAAGACGAGGGTACCCGTAATACTGCTGTGTACCCCAACCATAGCAAGGTATGTTCGTCAATTAGACTGTCGTTGACAACCGTTCCATAGGATTCTCTTTGCCTCCCTCTCTTCTACGATGGGGCGTTCTAAAGTATGACCTAAAGTGTATCTGTGGATTGTGCGCATAACTATCCCTCGGATCAATCGATCCGAGGGTAACTATCAAAGGAATGATGATTCTGGCGTACCCCCCTTGGCAAAAAGCCATGCACTGCGGCACATATCTTTTACACTATGATTGGCTTCCCAACCCAAAAGGTTCTTTGCCTTCTCAGCATCTGCCCAGAAAGCAGGCAGATCGCCGTCCCGGCGTGGACCGATAACATAAGGCAGCTTTATGTTATTGGCTCTTTCAAAAGCCGTAACCAGTTCCAACACGGAGATTCCATTTCCGGTGCCCAGGTTGA
>CALXCQ010000140.1 GCA_944386835.1 uncultured Oscillospiraceae bacterium
AACCCTCGACCTTACGGATGCGAACCGTACGCTCTCCCAGACTGAGCTACGGGCCCAAATCAACAGTTCCAAAAGCGGAACAGAAGAATAAAGCAATATGAAATTATAGATGTGGCAGAAAACCGAATCCTTTGCGCTCCCAGCTGCGCTACAGGCCCAAATTTTCATTTTGCATCAGTAGATTGCCTTTTTATTATAGCACCGAATTGGAAATTGTAAATAAGAATTTTTACTCACATGCCTTGACACAGTTATTTTTAGAGCGCTCTGCGTTCCATAAATTGGCGCGGCAAACTTGGGATTGCCGCGCCAATTTACTACCAAATATTACATGTCCAAATAGTGTGCTCTGCCACCGCCAATGTATTTTGGGCGGGTCCTGGCACACAAAATCAATGCCTGACCGATTTGTGTCCTGCTCAGACGTACGGGAACCGCTACACGCTTTAAATGCATTCCAATCAGGGTCCCCCCAATATCCAGGCCCGCATCTGCCTGAATTTCTTCCACTGCCACCGGGTCCTGAAATGCACCGTATGCCGTAGTAGCAAAAGAACCACCAGCATGAATTTGGGGAACTACGTTGACAATCTCATATCCACGCTTTTCCGCTACTTCCCGCTCCATTATCAGGGCTCTGTTTAAATGCTCACAGCACTGCGCCGCTAGCGCAATGCCCCGCTCCTGCAATACGGGATAGATGCCGGCAAATACGGCCTTAGCTGCATCCAGACTGGAACCTTTCCCAATGTGTGCTCCTACTATTTCGCTGGAGGAACAACCCACCACCAGAAGCTGGCCTGCCTTTAACCCAGATGCCTCCAACAGCTCAGTAATCACCTCTCTGGCCTGATTGGTCAATTCTTCATACATGCTTTTCATATCCTTTCTGAAACCGTTCCCGAACCTCGGGAACTTTTATCAATAAGCGGAATAAAATAATGGAAATCACAACGCCTAAGATTCCCTGCGCCACATTGTTGGGAATACTGGCCAGGGATGCAGCACGGTTCCCCAAAATTAAAGATTCATACCCCCAGTAGCCCAGGACCATCCAGCACTCTCCTACCAGACCGGCGCCAATCATCCCGGGAACATTGGGAACTGCTTCTTTACAGAATTTCCTAATCAGCATGGCAGAAATCCAGGCCAAGCCACCTTTTACCAGAAATGTCCCCGGCATATAGTAACCATACCCTCCCAGCAAGTCTGCCAGCATAGACCCCACACCACCAGCCAGGAATCCAGGTAATGGGCCCAGGAAATATGCGCCCAGAAGGACAACCCCGTCCCCCAAATTGGTATACCCGGCCATGGTTGGAATTCGGATAACCATGGTTGCAACACAGCTCAGAGCCATAAATATCGCTGTCAATGTCAGTTTTTTTAATAGCATATCGGACTTCATAACTGTCATACCTCTTTTCTGTATTCCAGTTATACGGCATTTCTGGATATATTAAAAGCTCCAATTTTGACAAATTTTATAGTATCAGATTTCCATTCGCCGCTGAAAGCCCTGATACCGGGTTCCCTGAAACGTCAACCTTCCCCGGTCTCCTTCTACCAGCATTCCGAACTCGCTATTTGGTATTTGCAATTCTATCCGGTCTCCGCTCTCTACCTGAAAGGTAGCGAAATAAGTAGTTGCACTGTGCATATGCATTCCGCTTTCTGCCGTCCCTGTCTGATGATGGGACACCTGTGTTCTCTTCGTCACAATGGTTGCATCTACCGTCAGAACCGGCGCATGATTATTTCGATTCCACTGACTGACACCTTGGAATAAACGCACCAGTATGACCCCAATCACCAGAACAAATACCAAGCCAAACATCATTTCAAACATATTTTCTCTCCTTGTCACTTCCTGATTCCTATTTATCCGCAATTACAGGAAGAACTTTTTGTGTAACGATTCCCGTAAGCTGGGGCTCATAGCAATTACTATGAGAGACATTCCTATAAAAAAGCATGCAGCCAAAGGGAAATAGGACCAGAGCAAATGCTCCCGAACATGAAATACCAAATTCACAAGTCCCTCAATGAGCATGGTATAGCCCCCCAAAGCAATAATCGCACCACCAAAAATAAACAGATGCCCTTTATGCACATACTTTTCCAACGTCACAACGGTAACAACAATAGCCATCGCTCCTCCAGTTACCGGCAACGCAAATGGCAAAAACCAACCTCCT
Organism: uncultured Oscillospiraceae bacterium; assembly: GCA_944386835.1. GTDB lineage: Bacteria > Bacillota > Clostridia > Oscillospirales > Oscillospiraceae > CALXCQ01. Next base: position 2,199 of record CALXCQ010000140.1, read on the forward strand.
TGAGTTAACAAATCCATGTAAAGTAAAAATAGTGCAACTGCTATAAAATCCACACAGACCAGTACCACTGGGTTGGGATGCCGAAACCACATTGGCAAAACCAAAACCACATATAAAAGCAGCATACTGCTGATGACATAGTGGAACCACGTCAAGTGGCTGTGAATCAAAAGATCACACAGACAACATATCACCAGCGGTAGTACAAACAACATGGTAAGGAGAAACAATGCCCCGCTGTGATTGACTGGCTCCTCACGAGGCTTTTGATATGCAGGATAGGGTTTTTGGGTCGGATCTATCGTCACATCCGGATGTCGCACCGGCGTATGGCACAGGGGACACATTTCCTCTCCTGCGCCTAATTCTACACCACATCGAATACAATAGGCCACAACAATTCACCTCTGATTGCTCTCCACTTTCACATGAAGGCCTAATTTCCGCAAAAAGGTAAAGAACTCCCGTTCCAAAGTAGGTTCCCGAATGTTCCGAATAAAATTGCAATACAGCTTTCCATCGTAAGACAACATCCCTAAATTGTTAGGTCGCGTTGCCTGAACTCCCAAAACAAAGTCCAACCGCTTTACGTAGGGTTTCATGGTTTCCGGCAAAGAGACTGCTCCCAGATTGGACAAGGTAAGGCAGGAATTTCGTTCACCTACAGCATCATACACCATTTTCATAGCAATATTTTTCAAAAACAGCGGCATTAACTTCAGCACCAAAAGCTGCTCCGCCTCCACATTGGTCTGCACCTTCGCCGCCATCTTTTTGGGAGTTAGCTCCACGCCCATTTGATGGTGTACCGTCTGCAGTACCTCTTCAAACGTGTACTCTCCCAATTTGGGGTCCACACCAGGCGTAATATAGAGCACATAGTTTCGCAGAGACATACTGGGAAACAGCTTCCGCAAATTTACCGGAATTAACACCTTGACCGGTTTCTGCCGCTTTCGTTTTGGTACAGCCTGATTCTGCATTTTCAGAATTGCCATCATAAGCACCGATGCCATAAACACCGTAAGGCTGACTCCATAGGCTCTGGCCATCATCAGAACCTGTTCCACATCCAGAATGCCGGTTGTAACTGTTAAAAATCCATCTTTTTCCTGCGTGCCACGCAGCCGAAAAGCAGATTCCTCCCGCCTGCTAGCTTTGACCAGACTTTTGGTTTTAAGAAAACTATCCTCCAATTCCGCTTCGGTAGCTGGCTGAGTTCTGTCCAGGACCCCTTTGTCATTGGGTATCTGTAGGCCATATTTCTGGCCTAAATACTCTGCCACCAGGGTTTTTAAAAACACCATACCACCATTGCCATCTGTCAAAGCATGGAAAAATTCCACGGCAATTCTGCGGTTATAATATAAAACCCGAAACGCACATTTCCGAATATCATCAAAAGGCATCCTCGTCAGGGGATGGGCGTTTTCCGGCTGCACTTTCGGCGCCTGAGGAATTTCTTCCAGATAATACCAAAACATTCCTCGTCTGAGACGCCCCGCTATAGAGGGAAACCGATGGATGGTAACATCCAGAGCAGACTGCAACACAATCGGGTCAATTGGCTCTTGCAGAGTGGCCGAAAGACGAAATACATTGCTCCATTTTCTCCGTCTGTTAGCTGGATAGATTTTGGCTGCATTGTCCAACCGCATCCAGCGAAGTGGCCTCTGCTTCATGCCAGCACCTCCCTGCAAAATGCGATTATCTTTTCATAGTCGCCTTCTGCCTCTTTCACATTGTAAAGGGGATAACCATGCCACATTTCCGGTGCAACCGTCAATTGACTTTCACTGCCAGACTGTAATAATTTTTCGTGCAGCTGTACCGCATCATCCAGCATAATCTCGTCTCCTCCTACAAACAGCAAAGAGGGCGGCATCTGATGTAAATCTCCAAATATCGGAGAAACCAGAGGGTCTTTCAAATTCTTTGCATAGCAATTGGCATAATATCGCAGTCGTTCTGCCGTCATGGAAGGGTCTGCCTCCCGGTTTGTTTCATAAGAAAGCCCCGATCCGGTTAAATCTGTCCAGGGGGAGATTCCAATCAGTCCTGCCGGAAGCGGTTCCCCCAGCTCTTTAAGCCGAAGGCACAAACAATAAATCAGGCCCCCACCTGCCGACTCTCCTGCCAACACAATCTTATTGGGTGGATAGCCCACCTTGCGCAAATAAAAATACCCCTCAAGTGCATCCTCCAGCGCCGCTGGAAAGGGAAACTCCGGTGCCAAACGGTAGGCGATACAAAATGCCTTTCTCTGAGTCTTTGCAGCCAGCGTCGTAGCAAATCCTTTGGCGTATTCCAAATCACCGCCGATGTACCCTCCGCCATGGAGATAAAAAATAACACCCTCTTGTGTTTGCTTTTTAGGCAAAACCCAAAGTCCTGAAAATGCAGAAAACTCTCTGGGCACATATTCCACATCTCCTCTATGGATTCTGGCCATCAGTTCCCCTAGTTTATCTTGTCCCTTTCGGGTCGTTTCAAGGGAACATCCCTCAACAAATGGCTTAAACAACTCCAATTGAAAGCGGAGCAGTCTGGTCTTAAATGTCATACTGCCTCTCCTTTGTCGGTTGAAACTGCCCGAAGGCATATTCCCTCCTGTACTATAATCAGTATAACACACCTTGGCAACTGTGTAACCCTTGTCTTATCCTTGCCATAAATATAAAATCGTACTCTTTCCCTTCTTCCCTCCCATCCCAGTCCAGGATCAATTTCTTTTGCACTGTAATCCACTGTTTCCATTCTGATTTTCATTCCCCTGAGCAGGGAACCATTCCGGAATCAGAGAAATGTCGATTAATTTTTCTCCTTCCAACCCGAAAATGCAGTTTTTCTAAAAACAAGCAAATTTCCTTTTACAAAAGCAACCAAACGCAAAGCTATGCGTTTGGTTGCTTACCAGATGATTATTCTTATTTCCGGTTAAAATTCTTTTCTTCGGTAAATCTGACAGGAAATTTCAATGGACAGCCACACCAGAGCCGCTACGAAAAGAGGGGCCAAGCGACTCGCCCATTGCCAAACGGATTCTGACAATTCTGGCAACTGCACACGGCTGAGCAAGGTGCTGAGCATTGTCGGTACCAAAACCACCGCCAGAATTACCAGCCTGCCTTTTTCTGTTCCCAGTTGAAAAACAATGGGAAGAGAAACCGCACAAATCACAAGACCCAACCCTGAAAAAACTGCCACCAGTATTGCCAATTCATCCGCCGGGGTCTTCACAACGAAGCCAAATAGGCTCAAAAAAAGTGCCCCTAAAATTACGCCTAAAAAGCACAGTATATATTTGGACAAAACCAACTGCCGACGAGTTACCGGCATTGTCACGGCAAATCCTTCCCATTTTGCTCTCTCATCGTAAGCGACTGCAGCCACGGGAAGCATAGGTGCCAGAATCATGGTTACACCGCCAATAAACGCAGTGTCCCGGTTTAGAAGTCCCAACGCCATCCATATGAGAACAACCAAGAGATAAACCCGTGCCTGTTGTTTCAGGTTGAGTAAATCCTTGAGCAGAAGTCCCTTCATCTTTTTGCCTCCTTAATGGTATATACCATGATCTCCTCTATGGTCGCTGGCTCTGCAAGGATATCCGCAGGTACCACACATTTTTTTGCCAATGCCTCTATGCCAAACGCGTGTTCCCGGACGCCCACAATTTGACGGGGATCTATCTTCTCTAATTGCGCTTTCGTACATTTGATCATTTGATACTGCTCCAGTAATTTGTCCTTTTCCTCACAAAATACCAGCTTTCCCCCGTGGATACAGGCAATATAATCGCAGATTTTCTCCAAGTCACTTAAAATGTGAGAAGAAATTAAAATGCTGTGATGCTCATCTTGCATAAATTCCAGAAACACATCCAATATTTCATCTCTTACGAGGGGGTCCAAGCCGCTGGTAGCCTCATCTAAAATGAGTAATCGACTGTCATGGCTCAACGCCACGGCAATGGAAAGTTTCATCTTCATACCCCGAGAAAATGCTTTCACCGGCTTTTTCTCCGGCAAGGAAAAGAGCTTGGTATAATGTGAAAACCGTTGGGGTTGCCAGCTCTGATAGCAGTATTGCATCATTTTCCCGATTTGTAAAAGCGACAGGTTTTCTGGAAAAGTACATTCATCTAAAACAACTCCCAAATGTTCCCGCATCTGGGTAGATACATCAGAAATAGGCTCTCCCAAAACCTGAATTTCTCCAGAGTCGCTGCGAACCAAGCCCAGCAAAGCCTTTATCGTCGTACTTTTTCCTGCCCCATTTTCCCCAATTAACCCCATTACACAGCCTTCTGGCAGTGTCAATGATAAATTATCCAATGTAAATCCGGTATAATGCTTGGTCAAGTTTTTTAATTCCAACGCATTGGACATACGGCTCATTCCTCCCGATATATTGTTTCTACCATCGCTTTGAGATCTTCCAGACTCAAATGACATTCCCGGGCCAGACGCACCGATTGTCGCAGTGCTTCCTCCATGTGATGCAGTTGCTGTTTTGGAATCTGACAAAGTTGCAGCTGTGCCACATAACTCCCTTTTCCCGGAATTGAAATCAAAAAACCTTCCCGCTCCAGCTCTTCATAGGCCCGCTTCGTAGTAATGACGCTAATTCGCAGTTCTTTTGCCAAAAGGCGAATAGATGGCAAAGGTTCGCCAGCCTGTAAAGCCCCTGAAAGAATTTCTTTTTTGATCTGGGTCCGAATTTGCTCATAGATCGGCAGTCCGGAACTGTTGCTGATAGCTATGTGCAATGGAATCCCTCCGTTCCATCTGTATATATTATATATATACAGTATGTACACATCTGTCAAGTGGTATTTCTTACTTACTTCCTTCCTATCAGGCCCTTCTTGTTTTCTTACTTTCTCTTTTCTCCGCAAAAAAACAGCGGTGCGCTTAATCGCGCACCGCTGTACGGAAATTTTTTACCATTATTCAATAGCAATCCGATTTTGTACCGGCAGAGCCTTTTGGTCCTTTTTGGGTACCAAAAGCGTTAAGATTCCATCCTCATATTTGGCTCGGATATCCTCCGCTTTCACATCACCTACATAAAAACTTCTGGAACAATGGCCACTGTAACGTTCCTGGCGGATGTACCGGCCTTGCTGATCCTTTTCTTCCTTATCCAGGCCCTTCACTCCGCTAATGGTCAAATAACCATCTTTCAGGTCCACATTCAGTTCCTCTTTTTTAAAACCGGGCAGATCAATCGCCAGTTCATACCCGTTATCCAGTTCCTTAATATCGGTTTTCATCAGATTTTTGGCGTGCTTTCCATACAAAGGATCTCTATCTCCAAAGAATCTTTTTTCCCAATTGGTATCAAAAAAATCATCAAACAAGTTTTCACCAAAAATGCTAGGCAACATAAGTCATTCCTCCATTTCTATTCTCACTTATTCCGTGCCTACCCTGAGGATCTTTCTGTCCTCTTTCTTGGTACAAGTATAGTGTACCACTAATTTTAGCACTGTCAAGAGAAGAGTGCTAAAATTCACAATTTGTTTACAACTAGCATACCCATTTTTCCGGTAACGATTCTCCAGCAGTGCCCCGTTGGTCTTTTCTGCCGTCACAGCAGTAGCTCTGTCTGGACACGCCACAAGCCCCGGAGCATTTGCCGTCTTTTTGGGATGTAGTACAACGTATTTCCCTATCCTCTGCTTGCCCTTTCCCAAAATAGTATGGCAGAGGTTTGCCCTATGATGCAAACCTCTGCCGAAAAATCATCATCTTTTCCAAAGATAAGTTCTTAATTTTCGCTGTGCTGCGCTTTATCCACCAGCACAACCTCTACGTCAAACTGCTCTCCACCTCGATAAATTGTAAGTGTTACCGCATCGCCGGCAGAGAACTGATTCTTTACCACTTCCAGCTGATCAGTCGTTGTCACCTGAACACCATTGATGGCCACAATAATGTCTCCTGCCATAATGCCTTTGGCATAGGCGTCAGAATTGGGATCCACTTCACTGACATAGACACCTTCCGGTAAACGGTAATACAGTCTTACAGCCGTTGGTAAGTGCTCACCTGTTATGCCCAAAGCCGGCCTTCCGGATACATATCCTTTCTCAATCAATTCATCAATAATGGGTTTGGCTGTAGAAATGGGAATGGCAAATCCCAGACCTTCAATGGAGCCGTCATAGTAGGAACTTAATTTTAGGGCTGTGATGCCAATTACTTGCCCCTGATTGTTGATTAAAGGGCCTCCAGAATTCCCGCTGTTAAGAGCTGCGTTGGTCTGAATTAACGTCATTGTCCGGTTGTTGATCGTCAAATCCCGGTTGATGGCAGAAATAATTCCATTGGTCATGGTCCCACGCAATTGAATTCCCAATGGGTCACCAATTGCCGCCACTTCATCTCCTACCTCCAGCTGATCTGAATCTCCAAACTCCGCCGGTGTAAGGTTGTCTGCCTCAATTTTCAAAACTGCCAAATCGCTGGCTTCGTCACTGCCCACGACGGCGGCTGAGAAAGTTTCATCCGTTTGTAATAATACGTCAATGGTAACCGCATCGGAAATCACATGTTCATTGGTAATAATATACCCGTCTTCCGTCATAATGATCCCCGTTCCGGTACTGGTGGTCGTATTGGAAGTAGACATCACAGACACAACACTGGGAATCATTTTTTTGTAGATTTCCTGTAAACTCAATCCCGCTGTCTCTTTCCCGTCGTCTTCCGTCACAACTATATCAGGATTCTGCGTAATCTGTAGGGTTGCACCGCTGCTGTTAACCGCTTGCGCTCCTGTGGGTTCCTGAATATCCGGCTCTGAATTCTCCTGGGTTTGCTCCGGCTTTTTCTCCGGTGCCGCGTCCTCTTTCTCCGGTTGTTCCAGGCTATCAATCCATGGAAAAATTGCCCAGTCCAGTTCCCCCCGTAAAAGCGCCGCACTGCCAACCAACAGTCCTACTACTACCAAAACAGCAACCCACTTGCCTCCAGAACCCCGATGAGGTCCGGAACCAGTTCCTCCGCCTGTTTGATAATAATGGCTGTAAGGATATTCATAATTCGATTGTTCTGACTCCTGTTTCTCCTGGAATCCCTCGGGAGTATACTCATCGAATCTCATAAATCCGCCTCATTTACTAAAAAGTCTGTGGATTAAACACCTTTCGCCTTACTATGTGTGCTAATGGGAAGCGTAAACCCAAATTCCGTTACCCCATTCTCACTGGACACAAATACATCTTCTCCATGCCCTGTTATGATTGTTTTCACAATATACAGACCCAAGCCATAACCATCCCGGTCAACGGATCGGCTTTTATCTGTCTTGTGGAACCGGTCAAACACCAGTGGAAGTTCTTCCGAAGCTATGGTCGGCCCGGTGTTGCGCACCCGAACTATCGCCTTTTCGCCCCGTTTCTCCAATTCCACTCCCAGCTGACCGGAATCATCGCAAAATTTAACGGCGTTATCCAGCAAATTATAGATCACCTGTGTAATGGAATCCTCTTCGGCAAAAACGAAAAGATCTTCCTCCGGCATTTGAACCGTGACATTCAGTTTCTTTTCATTGATCCTCTGTTCGAATCCTAGCAGCAACCGACCCAGACTTTCGGAGAGATTAAACCGAGTCTTTTTTGCTTCCGGAACACCCTGGGCCTGTAGACGAGAAATATCCAGCATGGTCCTTACCAGCCGGGAAAGACGCCGCACTTCGTCAGAAACTGTCTGCATATACTGACGGTGCCGCTCCGGTGGAATGGTTCCATCGAGCATACCGTCCAAAAAGCCTGCAATGGTAGTCATGGGCGTCTTCAACTCATGGCTGACATTGGCCACAAATTCCCGCCGCTGGGTTTCTGCCTTTTCCAAAGAGTTGGCCATGGCGTTAAACGATGCGGCCAGTTCATTAATTTCCAACGTGTTGTGCTCGCTAATATTGACTCGTGCGCGCAGTTCTCCGTGGCCAAATCTCTGCACGGTGTCTGCCATATCCTTCAGAGGCTTGGACTGATTCCGGGCCAATACAGACACAACTATCAATGCAATCATTAAAACAATAACGGCCGTCCATAAGAAGTAATTGGATACCCGCATGAGGAAGTCGTTGGTCTGTTGTGCAGAAGATGCCACTACTACAATTCCAATGGTATTATCTGTAACCAAAGAGACAATGGGAACCCCCATGATAAAGCTTTTATTCTCAACCAATCCGGAAATCGTCCCCATCATGGAATATTCCTGATTGACCAACGTGCTCTCAACAACTTCCTGCCCAACAGTTTGCCCAATATGTTCACATACAAAATTGGAGCAGGAGCAAACTGCTACATTCCCCTGGGTGTCACATACGAAAATATTCGCTTCTGCCACATTGGCTACCAGACTGAGGCTCATGCGAAAATCCCAATTGTCCTGCAATTCTCCCGTAGTCGTATAGGCGGCAGCCAGTACTGCCACTGCAGTAGCATTCGTCCGCAAAGATTCCTCTTTTTCATCTACTAGATAATTGTACATCAGGCCCCGAAACGAGACGCCCAGTACCGTTAAGCACAGTAAAATAAGGGCTGCCGTCGTAGTAAACAGGCGGCTGAATGTACTTTTCATCCTGTCGTTACCTCGAACTTATAGCCGACTCCCCAGACTGTCTTCACAGACCACTGGTCAGATACCCCTTCCAGTTTTTCCCGCAACCGCTTAATATGCACATCTACCGTACGGGAATCTCCAAAATAGTCAAAGCCCCATACCTCGTCCAAAAGTTGATTCCGGGTATAGACTCGATTGGGTGTAGACGCCAGATGGTATAGAAGTTCCATCTCTTTCGGTGGTGTATCCACTTTTTTCCCATCTACAATCAATTCAAAGGAATCCAAATCAATAACCAGCTTATCAAATTCCAACCGTTTCCGGCTGTGTTCCGGCTGCATTTCCGGCGCCCCACGGCGTAGGACTGCCTCGATTCTGGCCAAAACCTCTTTCATTTCAAAGGGCTTGGTAATATAGTCATCCGCCCCCATCTTTAATCCGCTGACTTTATCGGTCGTCTCTCCCTTGGCCGTGAGCATGATGACCGGTACATTGGAGCTTTTTCGAATGTTGCGCAATACTGCCCAGCCATCCATAACCGGAAGCATAATGTCCAGCAATACAATATCCGGATGTTTGCTTTCAAAAAAGCGAACTCCCATCTGACCGTCCGATGCGATGGTAGCCAAATACCCTTCCTTTTCCAAATACAGCCGTAGTAACTCGGCAATGTTATTGTCATCTTCCACTATGAGTACGGATTTTGCCATCTTCAGCCCCCCTCATGCTTCTTCTCCGGGTTTATTATAGCCTAAAATCCCTCAGATGGGTGAACAATTTGTTAAAATGCCCCTTTTGCCTGACGGACTCTGTCGTCTTTCGCTTTTTTCCCAGTCCAGTTTGGCATTTCTCAGTAGACGATTGCGCTTTTTGGGATATCATACAAATAGTTTCCCATAAAACCATTCTTTTTTGAGAAATACTGTTGCTTATTTGGGAATTTACCGGCAAATTGCAAACTTTTACTTGCATTTTAGCTTTTCTCGTTGTATATTAAATATTTGTGAGATTTCTGATTGAATGTCATGGCGGGAGGCCATGTTTGCTGAAGGGAGTAAGCTGTGTATGACCCAGGAAAATATCCGTAATATTGCTATTATTGCCCACGTTGACCACGGAAAAACAACGTTAGTTGACGAAATGCTGAAACAAGGTGGCGTCTATCGGGAAAACCAAATTGTGGTAGACCGGGTAATGGACTCAGGGGATTTGGAGAGAGAACGTGGAATCACAATTCTGGCCAAAAATACTGCCGTCCACTATGGCAATACGAAAATCAATATCGTAGATACGCCGGGCCATGCCGACTTTTCCGGCGAAGTCGAACGTATTTTAAAAATGGTAGACGGCGTTTTGCTATTGGTGGACGCTGCAGAAGGTCCCATGCCGCAAACCCGATTCGTCCTGCAGAAGGCTTTAGAGTTGGGCCACAAAGTCATTGTGGTTATCAATAAAATTGACCGTCCGGATGCCCGGGTAGATGAAGTGGTAGATGAAGTTCTGGAGCTGCTTCTGGATCTGGATGCGACTCAGGAGCAATTTGATTCTCCTACTATTTTCTGCTCTGCCAGACAGGGCATCTCCTCTTATTCCCCTCATGAGCCCGGAAAAGATTTGGTCCCCCTGTTTGAAACCATTGTCAATTATATCGATCCGCCTAAGGGAGATTCCAACGGCCCCCTGCAGGTTCTGGTTTCCTCTATTGATTACAATGAATTCGTCGGTAGAATTGCCATTGGTCGGATCGAGCGTGGCACGATCCGGCAAAACCAGGAAGTGCTTGTCTGTGACTACCACGATCCCTCCGTCCACCAAAAGGCAAAAATTGTCGCCTTATATGAGTTTACAGGATTGGGTAAGCAGGCAATTGATTCCGCTTCTGCCGGAGAAATCGTAGCCTTTTCCGGTATCTCTGACATTACCATCGGTCGTACCGTCTGCGCACCAGACCAGCAAGAGCCTCTGCCCTTTGTCAAAATTTCTGAACCAACCATTGAAATGACTTTCAGTGTTAACGATTCCCCATTTGCCGGAAAAGAAGGAAAATATGTCACATCCCGGAACCTGCGCGACCGTCTTGAGAAAGAGCTGCTTAAGGATGTGTCTCTCCGGGTTACAGAGCAGGGCACGGATGCCTTTAATGTTGCCGGGCGGGGCGAAATGCATTTGTCCATTCTCATTGAAACCATGCGTCGGGAAGGTTATGAATTCCAAGTTTCCACACCGCATGTGCTCAACAAAACCATCGACGGCGTTGTGTGTGAACCGGTAGAACGGCTGGTAGTCGACGTGCCCGAGGCTTCTGTCGGCGCAGTAATTGATAAATTGAGTCAGCGCAAAGGTGATTTGGTCTCAATGAACCCTGTAGGGAGCCGGATGCGCTTGGAATTCTTGGTTCCGTCCCGAGGGCTGTTTGGGTATCGCAATGAATTCCTCACAGATACAAGAGGCGAAGGTATTATGGCCTCCGTGCTGGATGGATATCAACCGGCAAAAGGAGAAATTGAACGCCGCCTGGTGGGAAGTCTGGTCGCCTTTGAATCGGGAGAAGCCAGCTCTTATGGCTTGTTTAACGCACAGGAGCGCGGCAGTTTGTTTATCGGCCCCGGTACCCCGGTTTATGCCGGAATGGTAGTGGGCGTGTGCAGCCGAAACGAAGATATGTCTGTCAATGTTTGTAAAAAGAAGCAGCTGACTAACATGCGTGCCGCCGGTTCCGATGAAGCTCTGCGTCTGACGACTCCCCGGATTCTGAGCCTGGAGCAATGTCTGGAGTACCTGGCCGATGATGAACTTCTGGAAGTGACGCCCAAGAACCTGCGAATTCGGAAGGCAATTCTGGACCACTCTGAACGGATGAAAGCTTTGAAGGGTCATAAATAACGGCAGTTTTCGCCGTAGGAAAATTACCGAGAAAAATAACGGGATGGGAACAGAACTGTTCCCATCCCGTTATTTTTAAGCTCTCTTTGTTAAAACTTACTGCCTATATTCTTACCGCAGACTACGCCAAAATAGTGGAGGATGTTCAAATCCAGGGGACTATCCGTCCCATGATTGCCTAACAGATTGGAATCCTCAGGGGTGCTGTGGACACCGTGATCCGGAGCAAAGCCAATTAAAGTATTGTGGCCCGTCCAATTTCTTTCAATCGTCGAAACCAAACTGTCAAAAATCTGACCCTGATTGGCCAGGGCGGCAATGGATTCCGGCGCCTGGGGACCATGTCGGTGATCCATTGTGTCATACATATAGGTGTAAACGCACAGAAGATCATACGTATCCTGAAGAATCAGTTCCTGCGCTTTTTCTACAATGGCGCCTTCCGATGGGCAATTATAGATATCCACAGGGCGCTGCAAAAAAATATTGGACATGCTGGCCGTCTGGGTGGACACAATCGCCACCCGCTTTCCTGCCCGTATAAAAGCGTCAAACAGTGTGTCAATTTGAATCACCGGCTTTTCGTACTTCTGAATCCCGTGAATTTCGGGATTGGCCCCTGTGTACATGCTGCCAAAGCAAACCGGTGTCACAGACGGCATCACCGCCTGAAAAGGAATTGTCAAAAGAGTATGTTTGCGGACCGGTTCCAATAGCTGCGGATAGGCCTTGCAAAGCCACATGCCAACTGCATCTGCGTTATGAAGAAACACCCGGTCAAATCCGTCTTTACAATAAGCTTTCAGTAAAGCAACCGCCCAGTCCAGCGGCGGTTGGGCCTGCTTTGGCCGTTCCACTGCACAAACATCTGCAATGGTGGCGGCAAAATGCGTCAAAGAAAAAGGGTTGTAGGGATTCATAAAGCATCCTTCCTTCCAAACGTTTCCGGCAGCTCCATCACAACTGCGGCCATAAGTTTTGCCATCAGGGGCAAAGATGCCGCCTGGGCATATTCTTCCAGGGAATGAACCCGTCCGCCTCTCAAGCCCATGGAGCACACACTGGGAATGCCTAACATAGACGTATAGGCGGCATCGGAACCTCCTGCCTGTTTACCTGGTTTCCAGGTTCCAAACCCGTACTTTTCAGAAATTTTGTTAATTTCTTCCGCCAGAGCATAATTGGCTGGCGTATCCTCCATGGGGGGACGCTGGCCGATAATCTCATAGGTAGTATGCGTCCCAGGTAAGAATTCCCTGTCGAGGATAGTTTCAACATGATTGCGAATACGATCCCGCTGTTCCAGTTGCCAATACCGGTTATACAAAGTAAACTCACAGCACTCCGGTACCGTATTGGGCGCTGTTCCGCCCGTTATCAAACCGCAGTTGTATGTAATCTGTGCCGGATCGCTTTTTTTCTCAATTTCCAATATTTTGTGAGCTGCTTCTTTGATTGCACTGATGCCGTCGGCATAACAAATCCCCGCATGAGCAG
>CALXCQ010000141.1 GCA_944386835.1 uncultured Oscillospiraceae bacterium
GATGGGCCGCCGCCTCATGACCCCCGATGAACTCAAATCCATGCCCAAGGGCACCTTTATCACCATGAAGACCGGGATGCATCCGATGATGACCCAGTTCCGGCTGTTCTTACAGTGGGGCATCACCTTTGGGGAGCCCTACGCGCTTGCCGAGCACACCGCCCGGAAGGTGGAGCATGCAGGGCGGGTGGAACTGGTGGACGCTATCCTCAAGCGATATGGGGACACGGAGGAGGAAACTGTCTCTGTGGACGAAAGCCGGACTGCCGAAGGCCATTCCGAAAAGCCCGCCCGGCCCCGAGTGGACTAAGGGGGCGATGGCGTGCGCTGGTTGGAATCCGTTTATCAGGACGAGCAGCTGTCCCACCGGGCCAAGGCGGTCTACTTCTACCTTCGTGACCGGGCCGACCCCCAGGGGATCTGCTGGCCGGCTTTGGGTACCATTGCCCGGGAGCTCTCCCTCTCCCGCTCCACCGTGAAACGGGCGGTACAGGACCTCAAGGCGGCCGGGTATCTGGAAACCCAGCAGCGGTGGCGGCAAAACGGCGGAAAGAGCAGCCTGCAGTTCCGCCTGCTGAAATAAAGAAAAGCCCACGCCAGGGGCGAAGTGCGCCCCGGCGTGGACCATGGTACGGGTCATAGAGGACCGAGAAGGGGAACTACCCAGTGGAACAGAATTTCTAACAGAGAAAGAATATCGTTGCCATCTTGTTCACCTGAGTACAAGCTATGTGATGGAACCAGTAGTCTCAGTTTGTATGTGTCAACGTGTGGTTCACAATCTTGTAGCAGGAGGGCAACAAAATGGCAGAAATCTATGGATATGTCAGAGTAAGCACTAAAGAGCAGAATGAAGAACGGCAAATGGTGGCTTTACGGGCTGTTCATGTACCTAAACAGCATATTTTTTTGGATAAACAGTCGGGAAAGGATTTTGACCGGCCGCACTATCAGCGCCTATTGACAAGATTAAAGCCGGGCGATTTGCTCTATATTCTGAGCATCGACCGGCTTGGACGCAATTATGAGGAGATCCAAAACCAATGGCGTGTTTTAACAAAAGAAAAGAGGATTGATATCTGTGTACTAGATATGCCGCTATTGGATACCAGACAAGGAAAAGATCTACTGGGGACCTTCATTGCCGATTTGGTACTCCAGATTCCCTCTTTTGTGGCACAGAACGAACGAGAAACGATTCGAAAACGTCAAGCCGAAGGTATTGCGGCAGCCAAGGCAAGAGGAGTAAAATTCGGCAGGCCACAAAAGGTACTGCCATCAGATTTCGATAAAGTCGTAATGAAATGGAAACAGCGAGAAATTCAAATAGAAGAACTTATACATGCCTACCACATAAGTGAGTCTACACTCTATCGGAGATTGAAGAAAATTCAAGAGACAAATCCCACTTAATTAAATCCTCCAAAACCTGTACATTTTGAAGTTCAATAAATAGCAGCAGAAACATTAAAACGTTCACTTTTTATTCATAAATAAGTTGCACAAAGAGATTTTTCATGGTAAAATGGACAAAAAAGGAATTTTGTCAAAATGTACAGATTTTGCAAGTGATTTGCTGAAAAATTCGGAGGTAGGAAAGCAAATGGAAGTAGCAAAATGTCCAAACTGCGGACAGGAAGTACATGCACATGCAACTTTCTGCGGGCACTGTGGATACCAAATGAAACAGCCGTCCATAGGTATACAAGCTGATGACAAGGCCGTTGTGTCCGTTGTGAAGCAATCAGCCAATAGTGGAACAGTCAAAGCAGAATCAGCACCGCAGAATATAGCGGTCAATGTTGCGGTTTCTATAGCTCCAGTGGGGCAATTAAAAACCAACCGTAGCCTATTGAAATTTCTTCTTTTTGGTTTCATCACATTTGGAATCTATCCCCTTGTGGTGATGTCCTCGATCTCAAATGATATTAATATTATTGCTGCTCGTTACGATGGAAAAAAGACGATGCATTATTGCCTTCTATTTTTTCTAGTGGGCTGGCTTACCTTGGGAGTAGCTTATATTGTGTGGAATCACAAGCTTTCCACTCGAATTGGAAATGAGTTACGGCGGAGGGGTATCTCCTATTCTTTTGGTGCGGGGAGCTATTGGGGTTGGAGTGTCCTGGGTGCCTTAATCATTGTGGGACCACTTATCTATCTGAGAAAATTGTTCAAAGCAATGAACTTGCTGGCAAAAAACTATAACATCAACGGATGATTTAATATCAATGTATTTGTGCAGTACATGAAAAATTAATAGAAAAATATTTGATGGCAAGTTGAAATGAAACGTAGGATTTTTATCTTTCTTAGGAGGAGAACGGAATGGCAATCTGGGATAACTTTGGAAAAAAGGCCTCTGAGACAACAGCTAAGGCCATGCAAAAGGCGAAAGATATGGCGGAGATCTCAAGGCTGAACTCCTTAATTTCTGATGAGGAACATAAAATAAACGATATTTACAATCAAATTGGAAGACGATATGTTTCCTTACATATAACAGATGGTGAAGCAGCATTTTCGGAGTTGCTCACTGCCTTGCAACAGACGGAGCATCAGGTGCAAGCACTGCAGCGCCAAGTACAAGATATCAAAGGAGTGCAAAGATGTGTAAAATGTGGAGCAGAAATTCCTCTGGGATCGGCATTCTGTAGTTCCTGCGGTGCGCCAGTGGCGGCTGCTGCGCCGGTGGTAACACAGCCGCCGACAGGTTTTCTTCACTGCCCCCATTGTGGTGATCTGGTAAAAATAGGTATGAGATTTTGCACTTCCTGCGGAACCCCCCTCCAGCAGGAAATTGTAAAATCGGCTCCGAAGCCAGAGTCACAGTCGCCGGAATCTGCCCCAAAACCGCCTGTCGGACTGCTTTGCCCCAACTGTGGAGCGCGGCTGGATGAGGGACTGACTTTCTGCACCGAGTGTGGCATACGTCTCCAACCAGAGGTTGGACAGTCCGCACCGGAATCTGAACCGGATCC
>CALXCQ010000142.1 GCA_944386835.1 uncultured Oscillospiraceae bacterium
CCTACGGGAGGGCTTTGCAGCTATTATGCAGAAAGAGGGGGCATTTTGGTAGGTTTTGAGGCGGAAGTATCCAGATGAACCATTGGATATCTTGGATCTTTAGCCACCAAAGGGGAAACCTGGGAGCGCGGTTGACATCCATTGTAGAATATGGCATAATAACTCCATTCAAAATGGGAGATCGCGGGAAATATCAGACGGCATTATGTTAAAAATAGTAGGAAATTCAACAGATTCCGGAAAGGGACTGTGAAATTCTCAATGGAATTCCTGGCTTTGGATACAGGCTCCTCCGTATCGGAAAAAGCGGGTTAGAAGTGTAAGCTTTGTCAGTACCGATTGCCTGTGGGATTGTCCGTCTCTTTTGATACAGAATATCGGAAAGAGACGGAGTTTTTATGGCAATCGCGGAGGGCAGGGATAAGTTTTGGAATCCTGTCACAGATTCTGTGGAAATGTTTCTACTGAGGTTTTCCTTGCCAACTATAGAGGTGAGTTATTTGAAATACCTTGGTCAAATGGCAATTATTGGAGGCATCTCTTTTGTAGGAGAGGCGCTCAATCACCTGCTTCCTCTACCAATTCCAGGCAGTATTTATGGCCTTGTTATTATGCTGTTGGGACTGGTTACAAAAGTGATACCGTTAAAAGCAGTGAAAAGTACGGGAAACTTTCTCATTAGTATTATGCCAATTATGTTCATTGGCCCTACGGTAGGACTTATGGCCAGTTATGACGTCTACAAATCTTTTATTATCCCATTTGTGCTGATATCCCTCATTAGCACGGTAGCGGTCATGGCAGTGACGGGACGAACGGCGCAATTTATTATTCGGATATCAGCCAGAATGAAGAATAAGCACCCAGAGAAATCTTCTGGACACAATAGGAAAGAAGGCGGAGAAAGATGAACGAATTCTTTGCGAACGTGGCCTATTTTGGGGTTTTTCTAGGTTTGGCGACTTATTTATTCGGCATGTGGGTACAAAAAAAGTGTAAATTGGCGGTGGCAAATCCGCTGCTTATCTCTGTAATTATCACAATTTGTTTTCTATTGTTGTTTGACGTTGACTATGAAACATTTCAGTATGGGAAAAACTATACTGGTGCAGTAACATTTCAGAATTTACTGACTCCATGTACGGTATGCCTGGCAATCCCGCTTTATGAAAAGATACACCACTTAAAATCACATCCTGGCGCTATCCTGGGCGGAATTTTTGCGGGAGTGCTGACCAGCGCAGTATGTATTTTAGGGCTATCCATTCTCTTTGGGCTAACCCACGAACAATACGTGACTTTGCTGCCGAAATCGATCACAACGGCAATGGCTATGGGCGTTACCGAAGAGTTGGGGGGAATTCCGGTTGTTACAGTAGCGGCTGTATCGATTACAGGAATTGGCGGCAATGTGATGGCAGTTGCGGTTTTGAAACTTTTTCGTATTCGGGAACCGATTGCTAAAGGACTTGCTTGCGGTACGGCTGCCCATGCCATTGGCACAGCGAAAGCTCATGAATTGGGAGAATTAGAGGAGGCTATGAGTGGCCTTGCAATTGCAATTGCCGGACTGATGACAGTGGCAGTTGCCACAGCATTTTCCTATCTGTATTAAATACCAGCCGATAAAGAGAAAAAAGTGCAACCGATACCGGTTGCACTTTTTTAAAATTGCGATATGCAGTTTCGCTCACATAATACAAGGGAAGGTAAAATTTCACAGATAATGAGATACGGTTCCTGGAAGTATTCCGCGGTGCAATCCCTGTAAAATACTTGCCTATAGGCATTTTCAGTTAGGGCTTTTGCCATATCTTTCAGGTGACTTTTATCGGCTATTTGAATTTTTCTGTTACACTATTTTTTAACAGGGTTTTAGCAAGCAATCAAGCACTCAGGCGTAATGCAAAGACGTAATTACGCAGACATAATGCAAAAACGTAATCAAGCGCAAGAATCAGAATTTACGATTTTGGTTCAGAAAATACGATAGGTTGCATGTTCAGCACTAACGAGATTCGGTATGCATGGGACGCAAAATACGGGGCAGAAATATGTATGTAGGGAGAACGGAGAGTCAATCCATGGAATCAATCAAAATATTATCCGTTCCGTGAGCCTCAAATTCTGCAATGTATTCTTCCATACGAGCTACCAAAGCTTCGTAGTTTTCACTGGTGACCGGTTCATAATCCATGTCACGGCGCGACAACTCTTCAGCCAGGATTTCGAAAAAAACAGTGTCTTCGTAATTCATAATGGCTTCGTGAATACCGCCGTCGGCGAAGGCGCGGGAAGGCACTTTTTGCCCATTCCAAGTTTCAACCAGCGAGGCCATCCCATTTTTTTCACATAGTCCAAACAGCTTGCTTTCAATTTGGTCATAGTCCTCAATACGGTCATGTCCACGGGTGGAATTTAAAATCCAGTTGCCAATATACACTAAATCTAACAGACGGCGGAATTCCTTGGCTGATAATTCAATGTTCACGTTACGGCCCCCCTTCCTCACTCCATTATATACGGGTTATTGGTGAATTTCCACTGCAAAAATTAGTACAATTTGTGAATTTTTTACTTGTGTTACAGAGGTATTTGGCATATAGTATAGAAAGCACTTTAGACTCCAATGGAAATGAGGGTATCATTTTGAAAAAACTCAGCGTATGTGTCCTATTTGGTGGTATGTCGCCAGAGCATGAGGTATCTCTTCGCTCAGCGGAATTTGTGCTGAACAATTTAGACCCTGAACGCTATCATGTTTTTCCCGTCGGTATTACGAAAGAGGGAGATTGGATTTTATTCGGGGGTACAGACTATCGTATGCTGCCGGCTGGTACCTGGCAGAACTGTGAGCAGAACCGCAGAGCGACAATTTCACCGGTCCGGGGACAAGGGCTTCTCAGCTTTGAAGGAGACTGTGTTGTAAGGGAACATATCGATGTAGTTTTTCCTGTATTACATGGTGAAAATGGGGAAGATGGTTCTATTCAAGGTCTTATGCAGTTGGCAGGGATTTGCTGTGTGGGCTCCATGGTGGCAGCTTCGGCGGCAGCAATGGATAAGGCCATGACAAAACTGGTAGCCGATAAAATTGGGATTCGCCAGGCAAAATGGCAGATAGTGCTAAAGGAGAATCTGGAGAAAAATGAGGACGCCCTTCTGAGAAAACTGGAGGGAATGTTTGAATATCCGGTATTTGTTAAACCGGCAAGGACTGGTTCCTCTGTAGGCGTATCAAAGGCCCGGAATCGTGATCAGCTGCTTTCGGCTCTGCACAAAGCAATGGAGTTTGACACAAAAATTTTAGTTGAGGAATTTATTGAAGGGCAGGAAGTGGAAGTAGCTGTACTTGGCAATGAAATACCGGCGGCTTCAGGGTGCGGCGAAATCGAGGCTGGTGCAGACTTTTACGATTATGAGGCGAAATATATTTCCGATACTTCCCGTTTATATATCCCCGCTCGAATTTCTGAGGAGACGGCAGAAGAAATCCGGGAAACGGCAATTCGCATTTATGAAGCCTTGGGATGCCGAGGGCTTTCAAGAGTGGACTTTTTTGTACGGTTTAAAGAGCAAGAAGTGGTATTTAACGAGATTAATACCCTCCCTGGCTTCACCTCTATTTCTATGTACCCAAGGCTTTTTGAGGCCAGTGGCATTTCCAATCGGGAACTCATTGATACCTTGATTCGGCTGGCAATGGAGTAAGGACAACATTGAGAGGTTTTCATGGAAAAGGAAGTTTTAATTTCTCTGAAGGGAACTCAGAATCTAAAAGGGGAGGAGCCCCAAATAATTGAGCTGGTAACTACGGGCACTATGCGAAAACAAGAGGAAGGCTTTTTGATCTCTTATCAAGAAAGCGAAATGACTGGCCTGGAAGGCGTTGTGACGACCTTTGAGGTGGAGAAAAATCGGATTTCCTTGCGCAGAGAGGGCGCAGTGCGCTCAGAAATGGTTTTTGAGGAAGGTCACAAAAATGAATCGTTATACGATGTGGGATTTGGTGCGCTTCTTTTAGGTGTGACCGCGAAGCAAGTCCGGTCCGATTTATCTGAGTGCGGGGGTATTTTCCATTTTTCCTATGACATTGAAGTGGAACACATTCCTATGGGGTATAATACCTATCATGTGGAAGTGCATGAACCTCTAAAAACATAGAAAAAAGTCAGGCGATGATTTCATCGCCTGACTTTTTTTACATTTTTTCGGGAGCAGAAAAGCCAAGAAGTTGGATACAAGTTTCCAGGACCAATTTTGCAAGGTGAATCAATGCAATATACCCGGATTTCTTTTCTGGATCTGGCTCAGACAAAATCTTTGTCTCGTGGTAAAATTTATTGGCGGCCCCAGCTAACTCATAAATATAGGAGCACAGAACATTTGGTGCAGAATCTCGGTAAGCAAGTTGTACAAAGTCAGAGAACCGGCTAAGAATCAGCATCAGATCCTTTTCATACTGGGAACTGGCAGGAACCAGTCTGGCAGCGGAGACATCTCCGTCATATTTTGAAAGGATAGATTTGATTCGGACGATGGTGTAGAGAATATAGGGTCCGGTATTTCCTTCGAATGCAGAGAAGCGATCCAAATCAAAAATATAGTCTTTCGTAGCCTGGTTGGAAAGATCGCCATATTTTAAGGCAGCCATTGCAATCAAACGTGCAGTATCATCGATACAATCTTGAGAGACAATTTGATTTTCAGCAATTTTTTTGGCAACAAATTCTGTAATTTCTTTGGTAAGGGCTTCTAACCGCATTACACCACCCTCACGGGTCTTGAAGGGTTTTCCGTCTTTTCCATTCATGGTTCCAAAGCCTAAAAATTGCAGCCGTGTTTCCGGCCGAATAATACCGGATTTCCGAGCGACTCGGAAGACTTGTTCAAAATGGAGACTTTTCCGTTTGTCTACAACATAGAGTATTTTATCTGGATGAAAATCTTTTTCGCGCTGAACCAGCGTTGCCAAATCGGTTGTAGCATAAAGAGCGGCGCCAACAGACTTGACTAAGATACAAGGAGGAACTTCCTTTGTATCGGACGGCTCAGAGACGTCTACAACCAGGGCACCCTCACTCTGTTTTGCCAGCCCTTTTTCCTGAAGCATTTGCAGCATGGAAGCAATATAAGGTTGAGCATCACTTTCCCCCAGCCAAGCATCAAACTCCACGTCAAGATTGGCATAGTTCTTTTTGAGGTCCGCTACAGAGACGTTCATAATTTGTTTCCAGAGAGCGGTATAGCCTGGATGTCCGTTTTGTAATTGGTATGTGGCATTATGAGCTTTTTGCGCAAATGTCTCATCCACTTTGGCTTTTGCACTGGCAGTTGGATAAATCTCCTCCAACTGCGAAATGGTAAACGGTGCAGCATCCGGGTATGCGCCGGTATGGGTATCTGCAAAATAGGGTAAGTCAGGCATACGCTCTTGAACTTCCGCAATGATTAACCCCATCTGTAGACCCCAATCGCCCATATGGATGTCGCCGATTACCGTATTGCCAAAATAACGGTAAATCCGTTTGATACTTTCTCCAATAATTGCAGAACGCAAATGGCCAATGTGTAAAGGTTTGGCCACATTGGGCCCACCATAATCGATGATAATCGTTTTGGGCTGTGTATCCGCCGGAACTCCAAAATGCGCGGATTGGGCCATTTGTTGCAAGTAGCTCTGTAAAAAAAGAGGGGACAGGGTGAGATTTAAAAAGCCGGGACGGATTGCTTCTACCCGGGAAAAATTCTGACTCTCAGCTAGCTGAGTGGCCACTACTTCTGCAATTTCCATCGGTGCTTTTTTATACTGTTTGGCAGCTGCAAGCGCACCGTTGCACTGATACTCGCAAAGGTCAGGGCGGTTAGAAACTGTGACTCTACCATAGTTCGCATCAAAACCAGCTTGCGCAAAGGCCTGGGCTACTTGAGTGGAAATAAGATCCACCAATTTTTCCATAGCAATGATTCCTTTCTCAACACAAATCTAAAATTCTACCCTTTATCATAACAGAAAGGAATCTGCATGTACAGACTAAAAGTGTCAAAAGAACAGTTTTGTTGTGACAGACGCCATAAAAAAGCCAGTAAAATCTGCAATTAATGCGGCTGGAATGGCATAACGGCTTTTTTCTATTTTGGCGGCACCAAAGTAGACGGCGATCGTATAAAAGGTTGTCTCTGTGGAGCCCAACATGATGGCAGCCGTACGACCGATTTGAGAGTTGACTCCATATGTCTGCATTAAATCGGCACCTACTGCTAAGGCAGCGCTCCCGCTGATGGGCCGAATGATCATGAGAGGTGCGGTTTCCGGAGGAATACCCAGAAAGTCAAACACAGGATACAGAAAACCGGCAAATTCATCAATGGCTCCGCTGGATCGGAGCATGTGGACTGCGGAAAGCAGCATAATAAGGGAGGGAATAATTGTAAAAACAATCCGCAGCCCGTTCTCGCCTCCTTTGATTAGGGCAGAGTAGACGTCTTGCTTTTTCCATAAGCTGATGCAGGAGACAAGAACCATAATTCCAGGAATTAATAGGTCAATCATGGGGGAAAAACCTCCTGAGTATTTTCGCTGCCATAATACCAGCACCAACTGAACATAAGGAAGTAAGCCAGACTGCGGGCAAAATATCAAAGGGGCTTGCAGCACCAAGACTGCTGCGAACCGCTGCGACCGTTGTAGGAATCAATTGGATGGAGGCGGTATTCATGACAATCAGAAGGCATAATTCGTCATTGGCGTAAGAAGTCGATGACAGTTCTTTCATGCGCCGAGTAGCAGCAATTCCCAAGGGTGTGGCGGCATTACCGAGTCCCAAAAGATTTGCTGACACATTGGCGCTGATTAGGTTTGCCGCCTTAGAGTCAGCATAGGAGCGGGGAAAAAGACGTTGCAAAACGGGACTCATGACGCGAGCGAGAAAAGAGGAAATCCCAGAATTCTCCATGACTACAGCCAGGCCACTCCACAGGCACAAGGGACCGGCGATGGACAATCCCAGTGTTATGGCAGACGAAGCGCCTTCCAAAATGGCAGAGGACAGATTTGCCCCTGTTCCGTTCAGAAGGGAAACCAGAAGAGAAACGACTACCATGCCAGTCCACAAATACGACATAATCATGGGAAACCACCTCCAAATCTAACATATGGTATGTGACTGCAGGTCAGGATATGAAGGAAAAATTAAGATGAAATGTATGATATTTTGGCAAATTTTGGGGGAAACTCGTTGACAAATTTCCGGCTTCTTGTTACTATGGTGTAAGTATTAGATGTGCGTGAGCACAAAGAGGAGTGTGAAAGCGTTGAAATCTACCGGTATTGTCAGAAAAGTCGATGAATTGGGGCGTATCGTATTGCCCATTGAACTGCGACGGAATCTGGATATTGCGGAGAAGGACTCCCTGGAAATTTACATGGATGGTACCTCCATTATTCTAAGAAAATACGAACCGTCTTGTGTTTTTTGTGCAGATGCCAAAAATGTAGTCAACTATAAAGGGAAAAATGTCTGTGCCAACTGTTTGAAAGAATTGAAAAAGTTTTAGTTAGAAATTTACTTGCCGGGACGTCTGTTCCGGCCTTTTTATATGGATGAAATTGATAGTTACCATATTTAGACAAGGAGTAAGTTTTGATATAAGAATACAAGGAACGATTGGAAAATAAAGAAAGCCAATGTCCATAGCATATAAAAAAGCAGCGGTCAGAGAAAATCTGATCGTTGCTTTTATAAGTTTATCCTCTAAAATGTGGAGAGATTTTTGAAAAAGCCTTTACGAAAACCAGAAAGAAAGGGAGCACCGATTTGCCACAAAAATAGTAACAGGTTTCTTTCACTTATGTCTGGCAGGAGGGAAATATTTTATAATGCTGGACGGCAAACATCCTAAGAATATGTGTCACGATCCTGATTGGTCGTCAAGACTTTCACTTTTTCCAATTGCAGCATCGTATAATTTGTTTTTCGGAAACTTTGTTTCTACAGCCACCTGCCTGACAGCATCTTTCCGAGAAAATCCTTGATCGATCAGCTTTTGAACATGGATAAGAGCTTCCTCCAGGGAAAGTTCAGGCTCTTTCATCAAGGGAGTGGCACCCTCTACAACTAATACGTATTCACCTCGGGGGCTTACATTTTTATAATATTCCAAAGCGCCAGACAGTGTTGTGCGAATGACTTCTTCGTGAACTTTGGTCAACTCCCGGCAAAGAGAAATCTTTCGCTCTGAGCCAAAGGCTTTACAAAGGTCTTGCAGCGTATAGGGCAATTTATGAGGAGCCTCATAAAAAATCATAGTACGGGTTTCTTTCAGGAGGGATTGCAAATGTTCTTGCCGGCTACGCTTATTGGTAGAGAGGAAACCTTCAAAAGTAAAACGGCTGGTAGGAAGACCTGAAATACTCAAAGCGGTGATGACTGCACAGGGACCAGGAATTGCACTGACGATAACTCCCTGGTCTGCACAAAGACGAACCAAATCCTCACCTGGGTCTGAAATAGCGGGACTGCCGGCATCAGAGACCAAAGCACAAGTTTCTCCCGCTAGAATGCGCTCCAAAATAATCTGGCCGCTTTTTATACGGTTGTGTTCATAGTAGCTGACAAGAGGTTTCTTGATATCCAGGTGATTTAACAGTTTCAATGTTACTCTGGTATCTTCCGCTGCAATAAAGTCAGCTTGCTCTAAAATTTTACGACACCGCAGAGAAATGTCTTCGAGATTCCCAATAGGCGTTGGAACCAGATACAGCATTCCGGCCATGGTGTGCCTCCTTAGAGATGATACATGTTTTGATACGCTTGTGTGGGGGTACCGGCCTGTGTAAATAAAACAAGATCCGGTTCATGAATGAGTCCCGGTTTTCCGCCAAGCCGGGCTTCCATCAATAATAGACTGGGAGCGTGATTGGGCTGATGACGGACATATTGCATCCGCTTTGGCTCCAAATTATAGCTGCGCAATTGCCATATGAGGTCGGCCAGCCGATCGGGACGATAGACAAGATAAAACGGATGGCCATATTGCAGTAGCCAGGAAGCACATGCACATAATTCGGCCAAGGTGCAAGATTCTTCAGCACGAAACTGGTTCCGCACGCCCAGAGCCTTGGCACCGTGTCCACAGGGGAAATAGGGCGGGTTGCTGATTGCCATTGTAAACTGATTGGCAGGCAAAGCAGTAGCATATTGTCGCAAGTCCGCATGCAGGATTTGCATGCGGGAATCCAACTTATTAAGGATCACATTTTCTTGGGCAAGCTGAACTGCCTGTAGATGAATTTCAATCCCGGTAACGCGGCAACTTTTTTCAAAACCGCATAAAAGCAGGCCTAAAATGCCACAGCCGCAACCTAAATCTACAACATTCTTATTATGTAGCTGTTTTACAAAGTGAGCAAGCAGTATGGAGTCTGTGCTCACTGGAAAAGCGGCATCTGTATGGTATAAACGAATGCCGTTGGAAAACTGTTCAAATTGCTGCATATTCGCTCCTAAAAAGAGGACGGACCTGCGCAGCTGCACAGGCCCGCCATTAAGTACAGAACTTAGCCCTCAGAAATAGCTTCTACAGGACATGCAGCTGCGCAGCTACCGCAGTCTACACATTGATCTGCATCGATTACGTATTTGCCGTCGCCTTCGGAGATAATGCCGAGAGGACAAGTATCTGCACAAGTGCCACAGCTAACGCAAGCATCGCCAATTACGTATGCCATTACACACACCTCCATTCGAATTGCATGTCTATTCTAGCATGATTTTTTAAAATTGCAAAGGTTAAATGTATGAAATTTTCAAGTTTTTTACCATTAGAGGGTATAAAAATCCAGTTGCCAGGCGAGACTTCCTAAGAGACCAAATTGAGAGGTGAAACCGGTGCGGCTATCTGCAGCTTCGGAAGTTGTTTTACGGCGGGCTCGGCAGGAAGCAAAGCGATTGGGACATAGCTATATCGGTACAGAGCATCTATTGCTAGCTCTTTTGCAGGAAGCGCAGGTGTCTTCCGGCAGGCTGCCGGCTATGGACGTAGATGCCAGTATCCTGTATGACATTGTCTACTTGCAACAGGGCAGAGGGGTGGCGGCGCTTCCCATGCCTCAGGGGCTTAGCCCGCGTATGCGCAGGCTGTTTTGGAGGGCAGGAAGAACTGCCAGACAAATGCAGAAAGGTGCTGTCGAGCCGGAGCATTTAATATTGGCGTTAATGAAAGATGATGACTGCACAGCAAACCGATATTTACAGTGTGCCGGATTGGAGGTAGAAAGCCTCTATGGAGAACTTTTTGCACGGTTACACCAAGGAGATAAAAATACAGAGGAAAAGAGGGTTCAGCCTACGAAGATGATCGATCAGTTTTGCGTCAATTTGGTGGAAAAAGCTGGATCTATGGAACCAGTTGTTGGCCGTAGAGAAGAGATAGAAATGGTTTTGCAAATCTTATGTCGGAAACAGAAAAATAATCCCGCATTAATTGGGGAACCCGGCGTGGGAAAAACTGCAATTGTGGAAGGATTGGCGCAAAGAATTGCAGATGGACAGGTGCCGGAGCAGCTGCGGGATAAAAAACTGATGGCATTAGATATGGCCAGTTTCATTGCAGGTACCAAATATCGTGGGGAATTTGAAGAGCGGATACGGGATATTCTGGCAGAAATGAAACGAGCTGGAAATATTATTCTGTTCATTGATGAACTGCATACTATTGTGGGGGCCGGTTCTGCAGAAGGGGCGATCGACGCTTCCAATTTGATGAAACCGGCATTGGGTCGGGGAGAAATCCAGGTTATTGGCGCAACAACCATTGGAGAGTATCGAAAATATATTGAGAAAGACGCAGCATTGGAGCGCAGGTTCCGGGTAGTAGATGTCAAGGAGCCTACCCAGGAACAGACAGAAGAAATTTTGCGTGGCCTTCGCCCAGGTCTGGAAAAGCATCATGGGTTAAAGATATCAGATGAGGCTATTCGAGCAGCGGTTGAACTGTCTTGCAGGTATTTAACTGACCGCTTTCTTCCGGATAAGGCGGTGGATTTGCTGGACGAGGCTTCGGCTTATGCCAAGCTTGCCAGATTGGATCAAAGCCCCATGGAAATGAGCCGGCGTGAGATTTCCAAAGAGTTGGATGCAGCGATTCGGGCCAACCGGTTTGAGCGAGCAGCAGAGTTGCGGGATCGCTTACAGAGAATTGCCCAAAGTCAATTATATATGTTCCGTCAGTCCCGACGAGTTGGACGGGAGGATGTGGCAGAGATGGTGGCACAAAGAACAGGTATTCCGGTAGGTAAAGTAGTAGGAGAGGAACGAGACAGGCTCATTAGCTTGGAAAAGAGTTTGCAAACCTCTATTATTGGTCAGGACCATGCTATTTCGGCCGTTGCCAGAGCAATTCGCAGAGGTAGATCTGGACTTGCCAATCCTAACAGGCCTGTTGCAACAATTCTGTTAACAGGTCCCACAGGTGTTGGGAAGACTGAATTATGCAGAGTTTTGAGTCAAACGGTTTATGGCAGTGAAGATGCCTTAATTCGTTTTGATATGTCGGAATATATGGAATCCCATGCGGTATCTAAATTGATTGGAGCGCCTCCTGGTTATGTGGGGTACGGGGAAAGTGGAGAGCTGACAGAAAAAGTGCGCCGGCGTCCCTATGCCGTCGTTTTGTTTGACGAATTGGAAAAAGCCCATCCCGATGTCACCGGACTTTTGTTGCAAATTATGGAAGATGGTGTTTTAACAGACAGCATGGGGCGAAAGGTAGATTTTAAAAATACGCTGATTATTATGACATCCAATCTGGGAAGTGCGGAAGCCAGCCGGGATGGGTTGGGTTTCTCACCATCCAGACGGGAAGATCGGGTTCAAGGATGCTTAAAAGAACGGTTCAGTCCTGAATTCTTAGGCAGAATTGACTGTATTACAGTGTTTCACCGCTTGAAAGAAGAAGACTTAACGAAAATCGCTGAAAAATTTCTAACCCAGACGGCTAAGACTGCTCAAAAGTTAGGAATCACACTCCAATATACTTCGGAAATACCAGCCTATTTTGCAAAGGAGGAACTGGCCAGAGCCAGTGGAGCGCGACAAATGCGCCATGCAATTGCGGATAAATTAGAGGATCCGCTGGCGGATATTTTGTTGAAAACTGGGCCAGAGAAAAAAATAGTACAGATTACACTTCAAAAAGGGGAACTCGAATTTATATTCCAAAAAGGAGAAGGGTAATATGTAATAATGCGAATAATACAAATTTGAAATACTGATTCTCATAGCCTGGACAACCATCTGGTCTCTTCCGCCGGTTTGATCACGACCTGACATAAAGAATCTACGGAATCCCAATACGCTATCTTTGAGAGCACCATATTCGCTCGAGCCTATTGCAGAGAAAAGCTATCCCAGAGCTGTAAAAGCAATGTTGAATCGTTGTAAAAAAATAGCTACGAGAAGGCATAGCCCTTCTTTATGAGAAGCGCGCAGGCAATATGCAAATCCAGGCCGCGCATTGGATGGCTATCACGACTTTGTATATTTCTCAATCGGTTTGGTCAGTGAATCAAAGCCTACGGGATCGAACGCGCGCTCGCGCGCATCAGCGCAAGTTATA
The DNA here is from genome assembly GCA_944386835.1 of uncultured Oscillospiraceae bacterium. GTDB lineage: Bacteria > Bacillota > Clostridia > Oscillospirales > Oscillospiraceae > CALXCQ01. The sequence continues at coordinate 12,619 of CALXCQ010000142.1, forward strand.
ATGAAACGGAAACTACGCAGGCAATAGAAAGTAACCGAAAACTAGAGAAGATTCTCCGTTTTACCGTCCGCTGCTTACGCGATACCTTTTGCATAAGGCTATGTGTCCAGAGCAACGTTTCGAGTTGAAACTCCGCGACAAGAAAGACGAAAATGTCCAATTGACATTTTCGTCTTTCTCTCTATTTTGCACAAGAAAAACATCAATGAAGATTTTGTGGATCTCCCTTGACAATTAGTCGTTTTTTTACTATTATGTAGCTTGCTACCAAATTACGTAGTATGCGACTAATTTGTAAAAGGAGGCGGTATCCATGGTACCGGTCGGCAGAGATGACCTGGGATTCAAGATCAAAACCATTTCCAAGCTGCTGACACAGAATATGAACAACAGCATTACGTCCCTGGAACTGACCAGCTCGCAGGCTCGTGTGCTCGGCTACCTGTGCTACCGGACCCAACGGCAGGAGACGGTCTATCCACGGGACATTGAAAGACATTTCCGCTTTACCCATCCCACAGTATCGGGGCTTCTGCAGAGGCTGGAGACGAAGGGCTATCTGAGCAGTGAACCGTCCCCAAGGGATCGGCGGTGCAAACGGATCCTGGTCACAAATCGGGCGCTGGAAGCTAACCAACAAGTCCTCAATTATCTGGCCGCATCTGAGCAGCGGCTGGTCAGAGATATGTCCTGCATGGAAATCGGACAGCTCCACAGTTTCCTGGATCGGATGATCCAAAATCTCAGCGATTCCAACGGCTCACAGCAGACGGCGGACCAGTTTCCATGTTCCGCTGATGAGACGGAGAGGGAACCCAAAGATCGTGGTTGGCAGTCTCCAGATTTTTGTTAAAATTTGCTTTACAAGCTCTGGGGCGAGGCTGCGTTGCGGGAAGTGCGGCTCCCGTGTGGCGTAGCGGCCTGCGGTCGCGGAAGGCTCCAGGAGTTTGGATAGGAGGAATTTTCTGGTATGATCAAAACATTGAGTAAAAGCATACGGGAATTCAAGAAGCCGGCAATTCTCACACCGATCCTGGTAGTTGGAGAGGTTGTCCTGGAATGCATTATCCCGTTTGTGATCGCCAATCTCGTCAACGAGATGCAGGCCGGCTGCGGTATGGATGTTATCATCCAATACGGTGCGCAGTTGGTTATCATGGCTGTGCTGTCACTGATTCTAGGTGTGGCGGCCGGGAGCACCTGCGCCACAGCCTCTACAGGCTTTTCACGAAATCTGCGGCAGGATATGTTCTACCGCATTCAGGACTATTCGTTTGAAAACATCGACAAGTTCTCTGTCTCCAGTCTGGTGACCCGGATGACTACTGATGTCATCAACGTGCAAATGTCCTTTATGATGATCATCCGCGTGGCTATCCGCGGACCGCTGATGCTGATCTTTTCCTTTATAATGGGTTTTGCCATGGGTGGTCGCCTAGCTATGATTTTCTTGGTGACGATCCCTCTGCTGGGTGCCGGTTTGGCTCTGGTGATCCGCAAGGCTACCCCTATTTTCCGCCAAGTATTCCGTAAGTACGACGCACTTAACGACTCGGTGCAGGAAAACGTTCAGGCTATGCGCGTGGTTAAGAGCTATGTCCGCGAGGACTATGAGAAGAAGAAGTTTGGCACCGCCGCCGAGGACGTCTGCAGAGATTTTACCCGTGCAGAGCGTATCATGGCCATCAACAACCCTATGATGCAGTTTTGCGTGTACACCGGTATGGTCTTTGTCCTGAGTTTCGGATCCTATGCCGTCATTTCCAGTCAGGGCCTGGAGGTCAATGTCGGGCAGATGTCGGCTATCATTACTTACAGCTTTCAGATACTCATGAGCCTGATGATGCTCTCCATGGTGTTCGTGATGATTACCATGTCCATGGAATCTGCTGAGCGTATTGTCGAGGTTCTGCAGGAAAAAAGTAGCCTGACCAGCCCCGATAATGCGGTCACGGAGATGCAGGACGGCTCCATCGATTTTGACGGCGTCAGCTATAAGTACTCCCGAACCGCTGAGCGTAATGCCCTGGAGCGGGTAGATCTCCACATTCGTTCCGGCGAACTCATTGGCATCTTGGGCGGTACAGGTTCGTCTAAGAGTACCTTAGTTCAGTTGATCCCTCGGCTCTACGACGTGACGGAGGGAACAGTTCGGGTTGGCGGCGTAGACGTACGGAACTATGACTTGGAAACCCTCCGAAACAACGTGGCCATGGTATTGCAGAAAAACGTTTTGTTTTCCGGCACTATCAAGGATAATCTTCGCTGGGGCAATCCCAATGCCACTGATGAGGAGATGTATGAGGCTTGCCGCCTGTCCCAGGCCGATGAGTTTATCCAGCAATTTCCCGACAAGTACGATACCTGGATTGAGCAGGGCGGCAGCAATGTCTCCGGGGGTCAAAAGCAGCGGCTCTGCATCGCTCGCGCTTTGCTGAAGAAGCCCAAGATCCTGATTCTTGACGATTCTACCTCCGCTGTGGACACCCGGACCGACGCATTGATCCGTCAGGGCTTCCGTCAGTTTATCCCGGATACCACCAAAATTATCATTGCACAGCGTGTGGCCTCAGTTGAGGATGCTGACCGTATTATCGTCATGGACGGAGGTCATATCAGTGCCGTCGGTACCCACAAAGAGCTTTTAAAGAGCTGCGACATTTACCGTGAAGTGTATACATCTCAGACGAAAGCAGGTGATCATGATGAAGCATAAAAACACAATGGAAGGACGAAATGCAGCCCCCGCTGCGACCCGCACCACCACCAGCCGCGGTCGCCGCGCCCCAAAAGGTGTGCTCCGCAGGCTTCTGAAAACCCTGTTTGAATTCTATCCCGTGCTTCTGCCGGTTACATTGGTGTGCATCCTGATTAACGCAGTTGTCAGTTCTATGCCGTCGGTCTTTATGCAGAAGGTTATCGCCGTGGTAGACGACAGCTACAAGAGTGGCGACTGGTCGTCGGTTTCTGGAACAATCCTCAACCTTGTGGGAATCCTGGTGGCCATGTATGTGGTAAGCCTCATTGCTGGCGCTTTCTATACGCAGATGATGGCGATCATTACCCAGGGCTCCTTAAAAAAGATGCGTGAAAAGATGTTTAATCACATGCAGGACTTGCCCATCCGGTACTTTGACACCAATGGCCACGGCGACATCATGAGCTACTACACTAACGATGTTGACACACTGCGCCAGCTCATCAGCCAGAGCTTTCCCAATATCCTTATCTCTTCTATCACACTGTTCGTGGTGTTCTGCATCATGGTCTACTACAGTGTCATCATGGCATTTATAGTGGTGGCCGGAGTCATCTGCATGGTTTTCGCCGCCCGCGCCATCACAAAACGTTCCTCCACCTACTTCCTGCGCCAGCAGATCACTTTAGCTAACGCCGAGGCGTTCATGGAGGAAATGATGAGCGGCCAGAAGGTTATCAAGGTCTTCTGCCACGAGGAAGCCGCCAAGGCCGACTTTGACAAAGTAAACGATGAAATCTTCTTCAATGCCCGCAATGGCAACCGTTTCGCCAACATTCTTATGCCGCTTCTTGGCAATGTCGGCAATGTGATGTATGTGATCGTGTCACTGGTAGGCGGCGCCCTTCTTCTGTCTGGCACCCCTAACATCAGTCTCTCCGGTATGGCCTTCAGTATCAGCATCGTGGTGCCGTTCCTGAATATGACCAAGCAGTTCGCCGGCTCCATCGGCCAGGTGTCCAATCAGATTAACATGGTTATCATGGGTCTGGCCGGTGCCCACCGAATTTTCTCCCTTCTGGACAACGAGCCCGAAACCGATGAAGGCTACGTGACACTGGTCAATGCTAAGGAGAACGCTGACGGCACTCTGACTGAGTGCCCTGAGCGTACTATGGTCTGGGCCTGGAAGCATCCCCACCATGACGGCACCGTAACCTATACTAGGTTGGCTGGTGACGTGCGGTTTTACGATGTGGACTTCGGCTACACGCCGGATAAGCTCGTCCTACACAATATCTCCCTCTACGCTAAGCCCGGCCAGAAGATCGCTTTCGTGGGTGCAACCGGCGCCGGTAAGACTACCATCACCAACCTCATTAACCGGTTCTACGACATCGATGATGGCAAGATCCGCTATGATGGCATCAATATCAACAAGATCAAGAAGGCTGACCTGCGGCATTCCCTGGGGATAGTCCTTCAGGACACAAACCTCTTCACAGGCACCGTCATGGAAAATATCCGCTACGGAAATCTGGAGGCCTGCGACGAAGAGTGCATCGCAGCGGCTAAGCTGGCCGGCGCAGACGACTTCATTCGCCGTCTGCCTGAGGGCTATAACACTATGCTCCGTGGCAATGGCGCCAACCTGAGCCAGGGCCAGCGGCAGTTATTGAGTATCGCTCGGGCCGCTGTGGCCGATCCGCCGGTTATGATCCTCGATGAGGCCACTTCCTCCATTGATACCCGTACTGAGGCCATTGTACAGCAAGGCATGGACGCGCTGATGTATGGGCGGACAGTGTTCGTGATTGCCCACCGCCTCTCCACAGTCCGGAACTCCAATGCGATCATGGTTCTCGAGCATGGCCGCATCATTGAGCGCGGCAGCCACGAGGAACTGATTGCCCTGAAGGGCAAGTACTATCAGCTGTATACCGGAGCCTTCGAACTTGAATAATCCCAAAGAGGGCGTGAATTCTATGCCTTCTGCTAGAATGACATTAGGTTGCCCAATAAAACTAATATTTTTATAAGCAAGGAACATGTTGAGAAGTAAAAATAATTAATACTGACAGGAAAATGGCGCTGGTATTTTATATTAGCGCTCTTTTCCTCGCTCAAGCGCCATAGGAAGAACTATGGCGCTTTTTACTATAAGAGGGAGCGGTTAGCCGTGGTAGAGGGTCTGACATTCTATCAAGTCAATAAAACTTTGGAGATTCGGACTCGGCCTTATATCCTGCGGTAGTAGAAAGTGTCCTGGGACGAACGGCAAGGCTTCCTCAGCGACAGGCACCGGAACTGCGATTTGATGTGGCGCCAACCAACGGCGGACCTTGCAAAAATTGGATCTTCCAGAAGGCCTTTGAAAAACTTCGGAATATAGAAAAGCTTTCCAAAGTGGCTTCTCACACTCCCTGGCATACCAGTACCACCTACAAGCGGAACCACGGCGGTCTGAAGGCCGCTTGTAGCGACATGGGCTTCGCCCAGATCCATGCGATCAACATGCACACGCTCACATCCTCAAAGAGGAGCGCGGAATTTGAGATCGCCTTTTAGGCCAACTGCAACCTACGGGATATCCTTCCGTCAGATGGCCCTGAGGAATGGATCCGGTCAAACTGGGTGCGGGACTTTGGTGTCATAGATTTGTCAGTCACTGGAGCAGGCAACTGCCCTGGCCGATCTATCGGCGGCAGCCCCCTTGAAAAAGGGAAACGGGGAAAATCTTAGTAAGCGCACTTTTGTCTTGGCAGGAAGAAAATCAGATTCCTCATAAACGAAGATTTCGTGCGGGTTTACGGACAGTCCGTCAGTCTGGAAGTTTCACTGTAAGGATGAGAAGCATCTCTCGCTATTTTTGTATGGCAAAACCGAAAGACTGAAATGCAAACATTTGTTTAAAATAAGACAATTCCCGAAATTTATAGGATAAAACTCGGTTTTGCTAAAGAGAAAATCTAGAAAACCAGTTGCTTTTTTCTCTACAGGCGTGTATACTACGAGATAAGTGGAGTAAAGTGGAGTAAAAATGATGAAAATGGAGCGAGGTGAGGGAAATGTACGGTAAATATGAGCATGCAGTTGATCCCAAAGGCCGTCTGTTTGTTCCCTCAAAGCTTCGGGAGGAATTGGGTTCTTCGTTCTATGTAACACTGGGATTGGATCACTGCCTGTCGGTATATACCGAATCCGGTTGGCAAACGATTTTAGATCGCTATAACGCTTTACCCCTATCTCAGGCAAGGAGAATGCGGTTTTTATTTGCCAATGCTGCAAAATGTGAGCCGGACAAGCAGGGGCGTTTTCTGATCCCTACTGAATTGCGGGAATATGCAGGAATTCATCAGGAAGTTACGTTTATTGGGCAAGGCGGCCATGCAGAAATTTGGGATTCGGCGGCTTATCGTAAACTTGAGGAAGAGACGTTAACGCCTGAAAACCTGGCGGCTGTCATGGAGGAATTAGGGTTCTGATGGAATTTGTACACAAATCCGTATTGCTTCAGGCATGCATCGAGGCACTTAACATTCGACCAGACGGTGTCTACTTGGATGGAACTTTGGGAGGCGCCGGACATTCTTTGGAAATTGCCAAACAGTTGACGACAGGCTTTCTGATTGGCGTAGACAGAGACCCACAAGCGTTGCAGGCTGCAAAAGAGAAATTGGCCAAGGTATCTGACCGGGTACGGCTGGTCCATAGTAACTTCAAGGAAATTGATATGATTTTGCAGTCTTTCGGTCTGGACCAGATCGATGGTATGTTGTTTGATTTGGGGGTTTCTTCTCCGCAGTTGGATGACAAAGACAGGGGCTTTTCCTATATGTCCGATGCACCGCTGGATATGCGTATGGACAGTGGGGATCGGCTCAGTGCATACGAAATTGTCAATACTTGGCCCAGGGAAGAATTGCGCAGAATCTTATTTCAGTACGGGGAAGAGCGATATGCTCCGCTGATTGCAGCGGCGATTGAGAGAAAGCGGGCAGAGAAACCGATTGTCAGCACTTTGGAATTGGTGCAAGTCATAAAACAGGCAATGCCTCCTCAGGCATTACGGGAAAAGCAGCATCCTGCAAAACGCAGTTTCCAGGCGATCCGTATTGCTGTTAACGATGAATTAAACAGTATCAGCCAGATGATGTCAGCTGCTATCCCCAGATTAAAGCCAGGTGGCAGACTGGCGGTGATTACTTTCCACTCTCTGGAAGACAGCATAGTAAAAAATGCAATGCAGGAAGCGGCGAAGGGTTGTACATGTCCTCCCAATTTTCCGGTCTGTGTTTGTGGAAAGACGCCGCAGATTAAAATCTTAACGAAAAAGCCAATTGTGGCAACGCAGGAAGAATTAAAGGACAACCCAAGAGCTAGAAGTGCAAAGCTGAGGGTAGCAGAAAAGCTGCCATAAGGAAAGGAACAAAGACATGGCCAACGAAAGAAACAAAAGAATCCTATATGGTTATGATGGAATGGCGGCGTATGATATTTATCGCAATCAGACTGCACCACAAATTCAACGTCCTGAGCTGCCGGATGAGCAGATCCGTCCGGTTAAGAAAAAGAAGATCCGGGCCAAAACTGTGGTATCTCCTTTTGCATTTCTGGGGATGACGGCTGCGGCTTGTATGTTGGTACTGGTTATTTTTGGCTATGTACAGTTATATGAAGCAACTTCTCAAGTAGGTGCGTTACAGACACAGCTGGATAATTTGGTAGAAGAGCAAACTAGTTTACAGTCGACTTATGAAGGGAAAATTGATTTGGCCAATATTGAGCAGCGGGCAGCTGAGTTGGGGATGAGTCAGCCTGGTACAGGACAACTGATTTATCTGAACTTGACGGGCTCTGACAAGGCGGAGATTTTTACAGAGGAAAAACACAACATAGTACAAGAGGTTATTCAGGCAATTAAAAATAGCGTCTCTGATCTGGTGGCATACTTATCCTGAGGACAGACATATATGTAAGTAAGGATAAGCGCTTCCTATGGACTTGCAACATGGGCGGTAAACTCCTTTGCCGCCCGTGTTTCGGTATTTCCAGTATGTGACGATTCAATCTTGGGGTGGACTATGGCAGCAAATAAGAATTCCGGGAAAAAACAAAATATGCAGGCCAACGAGAAGGCAAATCGGGTTGTTTTAAGCCGCACATTGTTCTTGATGATCGTGTGTGGCATTGTTGTGTTTATACCGCTGATCTTCAAGCTGTACGATCTTATGATTCGGCAACACGATTATTTTGAAGAGCTGGCCATTGACAACCAAACAAGAAGTACCTCTATTACTGCGGCCAGAGGGATCATTTATGATCGCAATATGAATATTTTGGCTACTTCTGCCACGGTGGAGAATGTATTTATTGATCCCAATGAAATTGAAAAAAATGGCTACGATTTAGCAAAAATTGCGACAGGTCTCAGTGAAATTTTGGATGTGGATGCCGACTATATCATCGAACAGGCCCAGGACACCACGAAAAGGTATAAAGTCATCGCCAGAAAGCAGACGGAAGAAACAACGCAACTGGTACGAGACTTTATCAATAATACAGAAAACATCGGAGGAATTTATCTGGAGCCAGACTCTAAACGGTACTACCCCTATGGTTCTCTGGCTGCACAGGTGATTGGGTTTGTCAGTGCGGATAATGTGGGAGCAGAAGGGCTGGAAGCTTATTATAATTCCATGTTGGAGGGCACGTCGGGCAAAATCGTTACGACCAAGGGAAACTATGGCTCAGAAATGCTTTACTCTTATGAAAAGTATTATGATGCAGATAACGGTGACAACCTGATTTTGACACTGGACACCACGGTCCAATACTATTTGGAAAAAAATATGGAGGCAGCTATTGAGAAATATGATGTTCTCAATGGGGCATTTGGTATCGTTATGGACGTCAATACTGGGGAAATTCTGGCCATGGCGACCATGGGCAGTTATGATCCCAACAACTATCAGGAGATCTATGACGACGAAATGGCGAAAGCGCTGGAAGAACAATACCAAGAAGCAATTTCCAATCCGGAAGGAAGTCAGGCCTATGAAGACGGTCTGGCAGCGTATAATGCGGCGGTTGCAACGGCAAGATTACAACAGTGGCGTAACCGGGTGGTTTCCGATGGTTATGAACCGGGGTCTACATTTAAAATTATTACGTTGGCTTCGGCTTTGGAAGAAGGCGCTGTAGGAGTGGACGACACCTTCTACTGCAGTGGCTCTACAAACAGCATTAAGGGGAGAGTTGATCCACTGCACTGTTGGAAAGCGACCGGACATGGTACGCAGACGACCAAGGAAGCGCTTGGAAACTCCTGTAATATTGCCTTTGCAGATATTGGTATCGCCTTAGGCGGCGAAAAATTGTACGAATATGTAGAGAACTTTGGCTTAAGGGAAGAGACTGGTGTGGACTTACCAGGTGAGGCCAGCGGATACTTTTTCAATAAGGGACTTTTAACCGACCCCAATAGTCAGGTATCTCTGACTTCCGCTTCTTTCGGACAGACTTTTAAAGTAACACCGCTGCAACTGGTGCGGGCCATTTCCGCAGTTGTAAACGGAGGATATTTGTTGCAACCGTATATTGTCAGCGAAGTCCAGGACAGCGAGGGAAATACGGTGCTACAAAACGGAAGGACTGTTTTGCGGCAGGTTATCAGTGAAGAGGCTTCTGCAATTATGCGTGAAATGTTAGAATATGTCGTAGAAGGCGGGACTGCCAGCAATGCGCAGGTGGCAGGATACCGTATTGGCGGCAAGACGGGAACTTCTGAAAAAATAGATGTTTTTGACGAAAATGGGCAACCGGTAGATGATCTGATTACCTCTTTTGTAGGTATTGCGCCGATCAATGATCCTCAGTATATCTGCCTTGTGGCTTTGGATACTCCCAGCACCGCAACTGGTATTTATATTTCTGGTGGTGTTATGGCGGCTCCTACGGTCCGAGATGTGCTATCCGATATTTTACCCTATTTAGGTGTAGAGCCGGATTATTCTGACGATGAAATCAGCGCAGTCAATGTGGCGACCCCAGATGTGGTAGGTTTGACGGAAGCGGACGCAGCAGAAGCATTAAAAGAGAAAAGTTTAACTTATAGAGTGGTTGGGGATGGTGAAACCGTTACCGATCAAATACCGGTAGGAGGTGCCTCCGTTCCGGGCGCTTCGGAAATTGTCCTGTATATGGGAGAAGAAAAGCCGACAGACAAGATCACGGTACCGAATTTTATAGGCCTTTCTGTTGCTCAGGCCAACGATACGGCAGCCAATGCAGGCCTATATATTCAAGCGAAGGGAACCAATAAAACAGATAGCAATGTTACTGTTACCTACCAGAGTGTGGAGGCTGGTGTGGAAGTGAATCGTGGTACCACAATCACAGTAGAATTTACAGACCACAGTGCACGGGATTGAAAAAAGGAGTAATGATTATGAAACTCTCGCAATTGTTGGTAGGAGTGCAAACCAAGGAAATTGCCTGCGATTTAGAACAAGAAATCACGGGAATTAGTTACGATTCCAGGAGAACAAAACCTGGAGACTTATTTGTAGCAGTGAGTGGATTTACCACCGATGGCCATAAATTTATTCCCGTGGCGGTAGAGAAAGGTGCTGCCGTTATCCTGTGTGAAAAGAAACCGGAGGTGCCGGTCGCCTATATACTGGTAGAATCTACTCGACTAGCGCTTTCTCTTGTGAGTGCGAATTGGTTTGGGCATCCAGCAGAAAAGTTAAAACTGATCGGGGTCACAGGAACCAATGGGAAAACAACGGTAACCTATTTAGTGAAAACGCTTCTGGAGCAGTGTTTGCATGCCAAAGTGGGGCTAATTGGAACCATTCAAAATATGATTGGGGAACAAGTACTGGAAACAGAGCGGACGACTCCGGAAAGTTTCGATTTACAAGAACTGTTTTTCCAAATGGTACAAGCGGGCTGCACATACGCGGTTATGGAGGTATCTTCCCATGCTCTAGCATTGCATCGGGTAGCAGGGGTACCGTTTGCTGTTGGTATTTTTACCAATCTGACCCGAGACCATCTGGACTTCCATAAAACTATGGAAGACTACCAAAAAGCAAAAGCGGTGCTGTTTCGTCAGTGTCAGATCGGGGTCTTAAATCTAGACGATACCTATGCGGCACAAATGCAGGCGGATGGTACCTGCAAATGGCTCACGTATTCCGCTGAAAAAGATCAAGCAGACCTGGTGGCGAAAAATATTAAATTAAAGGCCAACAAGGTAGAAATGGAAGCAGTGATCGGCAATGACATTTCCAGAATTGAATTGGGAATTCCAGGAAAATTTACGGTATATAATGCAATGGCTGCCACAGGTGCAGCCCTTGCACTGGGGATTCCGCTGAAAGAAATTGCCAAAGCCATGAAAATGGCACATGGTGTGAAGGGGAGAGCGGAGGTTGTCCCGACACCAGGAAAACCTTATACTGTCATTATTGATTATTCCCACACACCGGACAGTCTGGAAAATATTTTGCAGACTGTTAGAGGGTTCTGTAAGGGGCGGGTAATTGTTGTTTTCGGATGCGGCGGCGACCGGGATGCTACCAAGCGTCCAATTATGGGGAAAATTGCAGTGGATCATGCAGACCTGGTAGTTGTAACTTCTGACAATCCCCGTACAGAAGATCCGGATAAAATCATTTCTGAAATTGTGGCAGGCGTTGGAGATACCAAAACGCCATATCAAGTAATTCCCAATCGCCGCGAGGCAATTCGCTGGGCCTTGGAAAATGGGGAAACTGACGATGTGATTATTTTGGCTGGAAAGGGCCATGAGACGTATCAAATTCTTGGTACAGAGGTAACCCATCTGGATGAGCGGGAAGAAGTGGCAAAGTACCTGGAGGAAACAAAAGAAAGATAGGGAAGGCAAATGAAAAAACTGACATTGCAGGAAATCGCCCAATGGTGCGAAGGGACAGTTGCCTCTGAATTTGCGAATATTACGGTAGACGGGATTTCTACAGATTCCAGAGAAATTCATCCCGGGCAGCTGTTTATCCCACTGATTGGCAGTCGGTATGATGGCCATCAGTATATTCACAAAGCTTTGGAGCAGGGAGCGGTAGCAGTCCTGACGATGAAAGAGATTGAGGACACAATCCCTGCGGTCCATGTGCAAGATACCCTGATTGCTTATGGAAAATTGGCCTCTAACTACCGGGAATACTTGGGGCTAAAGGTCATTGCAATTACTGGCAGCGTTGGGAAAACAACCACAAAAGAAATGGTGGCCTCTGTCATGCATACTACTTACCGGACAGCCAAGACAGAAGGCAATCAAAATAATGAAGTGGGACTGCCTATGACGATTATGCATATTGAGCAAGATTGCCAATATGCGGTCTTAGAGTTGGGGATCAACCACTTTGGGGAGATGTCCCGCCTGACGGCAATTGCCAGACCCAATATCGCTCTTGTAACGAACATTGGGACCATGCATATTGAGCACTTGGGTTCCCGGGAGGGGATCCTGAAGGCTAAGATGGAAATACTGGAAGGTCTGGAACCAAATGGTATTTTGATTCTCAATGGTGATGAACCGCTGTTGTGGGCCCTGAAAAATAAACTACAAGAGCGCTTTCAAGTCTATTACTTTGGTATGGATAATCCAGATTGCGATGTACTCGGCAGCGATATGCGGAGTGTAGACCATGGAATCACTCTGGATTTGAAAGGATTTGGAAAAGAGTTTCCTGTTTTTGTGCCAGTAGAGGGGAAACACAATGCCTACAATGCTATAGCTGCAGGGACAACGGGACTTATTTGCGGAATTGCACCAGAAAAAATTCAGTTAGGCATGAGCCGTTTTGAGAACACAGGCATGCGCCAAAGAGTTTATGAGGAACAAGGATATACAATTATTGAAGACTGCTACAATGCAGGACCGGAATCTATGCGTGCTGCTTTAAATGTACTTGCAGAGCGAAAGGTTTCCGGAAAGCGTATTGCTGTCCTGGGAGATATGATGGAGCTGGGCAGTCGGGCAATGGCGGAACACTATCGGGTCGGCCGGTATTGTGCCGGCTTGGTTGACATGGTGTTCGCCTATGGATATCATGCTACTCGAATTGTAACTGGTGCAATTACCGGGGGCATGGAGCCAACCAATGCACTGTATTTTGACAGTATGGAAGAACTGGTCACATTGTTGAAAATGAGGGCGCAGCCAGGCGATGCACTTCTGTTTAAAGGAAGCCGCGGCATGAAAATGGAGCGGGCACTGGAGATGTTCCTGGACAATGGGGAAGAATAACGCAGGAGGAATAATATGATCTTGGTGTATACAATCCTGGCGGCTTTTTTGGTTGGATTGATCCTGGGAAAATTTACGATACCCATTTTACATGCGCTCAAAGCAGGACAGTCCATTCGGGAAATTGGACCCAAATGGCACAATACGAAAGCAGGTACTCCGACAATGGGCGGCGTCATCTTTATTGGAGCCAGCTTATTGTGTTTGGTAACAGGATGGAAAGAGCTGGTCCAAGGAAACAGAGATTTTTTATATGTATTACTTGTCTCTCTGGCTTTCGGACTGATTGGCTTCGCAGATGATTATGTAAAAGTCCGAAAAAAAAGGAATCTGGGCTTGACAGCGATACAAAAGCTGGTGCTGCAATTGGCCGTATCGGGATTATACTTGTATATGCTTTATCAAAATGGTAATCTCACCCAGGAGCTCTATATTCCATTTTTCCAAATTACCTGGACGGTAAATCCCTTGATTTATGGTATCTTTGCTATGTTTGTTATGGTAGGCTGTGTCAATGCAGTCAATCTAACGGATGGGATCGATGGATTGGCTGCCGGTGTGACAATTCCAGTTATGATTTTCTTTATTGTGATTGCAACTTTGTGGGATCAGACCACATTGGCATTATTCCCATCAGCCCTTCTGGGGGGACTTGCAGCCTTCTTATGCTATAATTTTCATCCAGCCAAGGTATTTATGGGAGACACAGGTTCTTTGTTTTTAGGCGGGGCAGTTTGTGGAATGGCTTTTGCATTGGATATGCCGGTTGTCTTAATCCTGGTGGGGATTATTTACCTGGTGGAAACTCTCTCGGATATTCTTCAGGTGACGTACTTTAAAATTACACATGGGAAACGTATATTCCGGATGGCTCCGATCCACCATCATTTTGAGATGGGTGGCTGGAGTGAAGTTAAAATTTTCACGGTATTTGTAGGCATTACCTGCCTGTTTTGTGTACTTGCTGCCATTGGCGTGTGGGGAAGATACTAAAGTAGAACACTAACCATTTGAAAGGAGGTCGGCCAGATGGCACAAGAGCGGCTACAACCCAAAAAGCCGGAGGAAAAAGTCATCTTGGACGAACGTGGCATTTTGGATCTGCCCTATCTGATTTTAACGTTGCTATTGGTAGCAATTGGGCTTATTATGCTGTTTTCTGCCAGTTATGCCCGAGCCTATACGGACAGCGGAACGTCCACATACTATTTTGCGCGTCAGGGTATGTTTGCTTTGGCAGGAATTGCCATTATGTTGTTTGTCAGCCGGATTAACTACCAGATCTGGCGCTCATTTTCCTTTTTAATTCTGGCTGGTTCCATATTTTTACTGATGTTGGTGCCACTGATTGGTACAGAAGAAGGTGGCGCAACTCGTTGGATTTATTTATTTGGTATCAGCTTTCAGCCGTCTGAAATTGTAAAGTTAGGAGTTGTCCTGGCATTTGCTGCGATGATTTCTGTTTATCGTGAACGGATGAAGACATTTCGATATGGGGTGTTGCCATTTGCTGTGATTCTTGCAGTGGTGGCAGGCCTTTTGGTATTGGAGCCACATCTGTCTGCAACAATTATTATTTGTGCAGCGGGAGCTGCTATGATGTTCTTGGGAGGAACTCAGATCCGTTGGTTTGTAATTTTAGGGGTCGCTGCAGTCATTTTTGCGGCGGTCTACCTGAAAGTACAAGGGTACGCTTCCAGCCGTATTACAGCCTGGCTGGATCCTTTTTCAGATCCCTCCGACAGTGGGTATCAGATTGTGCAATCCCTGTATGCCATTGGTTCCGGCGGCTTGATGGGACTTGGCTTGGGAAAAAGCCGTCAAAAATATTTATATTTGCCAGAAGAACACAACGACTATATCTTTGCTATTGTCTGTGAAGAATTGGGATTTGTAGGTGCAACTTTAGTAATACTTTTATTTGTACTTCTCATTGTACGCGGGTATTGGATTGCCATGCATGCAAGAGACCGCTTCGGCGCGTTAATGGTGGCGGGGCTGACTACGTTGTTTGCACTGCAAGTTTTCCTGAATATTGGTGTTGTTACAAATTTCCTGCCGGCGACTGGTATTTCTCTTCCCTTCTTTTCCTATGGCGGCACAGCTTTGATGCTGCAGCTGTTTGAAATGGGATTGGTGTTAAGCGTATCCCGGCAGAACCGGAATAATCTGATCTAGCGGGGGAGGGCAATGAATGTAATTTTTACTTGTGGCGGGACCGGTGGGCATATTAACCCGGCCATTGCAGTGGCCAATATGCTAAAGGAGCGCCGTCCAAACAGCAATATACTTTTTATTGGTGCCGACGATGGAATGGAAAAAAAATTAGTCCCGCGGGAAGGATTTCAACTGAAAACTGTGCATATTTCCAATTTCCAAAGAAGTATCACGCCGAAAAGCATTTGGCACAATTTACGAGCGGCAGGGTCTCTTTTGGGGGCTGTCAGACAGGCGGGAAAGTTAATCGACGAGTTTCAGCCAGATGTGATTCTGGGAACCGGTGGATATGCCAGCTTTCCGGCACTGTATGCTGGTGCAAAGCGAAAAATCCCCACTGCAGTCCATGAATCCAATGCCATTCCTGGCCTGGCTACGAAAATGGTTGCCAATAAAGTAGAGAGAATTTTGGTTAGTTTTGAAGAGAGTATCCAGTATTACGATAATCCGGGGCGTGTCGTTGTAGTCGGCATGCCAGTCCGGGAAGAATTCCTCTACACCAAAAAATCGGATGCGCGCAGAGAATTGGGACTGGATGACCGTCCCGTGATTGTCTCTTATTGGGGAAGTCTGGGTGCAAGAGAGATGAACAAAATCATTGCCGGCTTTTTTAAGTTGGAAGCACAGGAGAGGCTGTTTCAGCATGTTCATGCAACAGGATCTTTTGGGTGGCGATGGATGCCCGAATATGTAAAAGAGCAGGGAATTGATCTGGAAAAATATCCAGAGCTGGATATGCGGGAGTATCTGTTTGATATGCCCAAATGGATGGCGGCTGCGGATTTGGTCATATGTCGTGCAGGTGCTTCCACTATCAACGAAGTTGCCGCTTCTGGGACACCTTGTATTATGGTTCCTTCTCCCAATGCAGCAGGAGATCACCAAACGAAAAATGCGCAGATCCTGGAAAAACGGGGAGCGGCGATTGTCTTAAAAGAGACAGAGTGCAGTGGTGAAAAACTATATGGTATCGCCAAAGAGCTGCTCTTGGATCCGCAGCGGTGCGCACAGATGGCCAGTAATATTCGTAAAATGGCTGTTGTAGATTCAACCCAGAGAATTTATTCGACAATCCTGGAATTGATAAAAGAACGATAAATTGTCTTTCCGCATACAATGAGGTGAATAATACCTCATTTTGCGGAGGGATGACTATGAAGGCATTATCCATCACTGGGGGCCGACCCCTAACTGGTGAATTAGAGATCCACGGGGCCAAAAACAGTGTCTTGCCAATTTTGGCCGCCTGTGTTTTATGTCCGGGAACTTGCACCATACATAATTGTCCAGAAATCTCTGATGTGGATACCGCTGTAGAGATTTTGGAACATTTAGGATGTAAAGTACTGCGTAAAAAAGGCAGTATCCGCGTGGATGCTACATCGTTAGTTCGATACGATATCTCAACTGCGTTAATGAGCAAAATGCGATCTTCCATTTTATTTATCGGAGCCCTGTTGGCCCGCGTGAAAACAGCTTCTTTTTCAATGCCTGGTGGATGTCGATTAGGGCGTCGGCCGATCGACTTTCATTTACAGGCATTTTCTTCATTAGGAGCGATAGTGGAAAATTCTGGGGATACCATCATTTGTTCCGCACCATTTTTAGAAGGTGCAAATATCAATTTGCCCAGCCCCAGTGTGGGAGCCACCGAAAATGCGATTTTGGCGGCAATGGGAGCAAATGGCTTGAGCAGAATTCGAAATGCAGCAAGAGAACCCGAAATTGCGGATTTGTGCCAGTTCCTTTGTAAGCTGGGCGCACGCATTGCCGGAATTGGAACCAGCGAGCTATTGATAGAGGCTGCAGAGCCGCTGAGGCCAGGAGAGTACTGGGTTATGCCAGATCGAATTGAAACAGCAACCTATTTGGCTGCGGTAGCTGGCTGTGGAGGACAGGTACTTTTAAAAAAAGCGAAGAGTTGTTATTTGAAACCAGTTGTGCAGGTTTTAAAAAACAGCGGCTGTGAAATTGAGGAAAAGGAACAGGGGATTCGTATCTATGCACCGGAACGACTAAATTCACCGGGGATTATTCATACCGCCCCTTATCCTGGTTTTCCCACAGATGCACAGGCTCCCGTTATGGCAGCTCTTCTTCGGGCAAGAGGCCAGACGTTGGTCGTAGACCAAATTTTTGAAAACCGTTTTCAACATGTGACAGAATTAAAAAAACTAGGGGCCAACATATTCCAGGAGGGGTGTCACGCCATTGTAAGAGGAGTAGAGCAGCTCTCTGGCGCACCTTTACAGGCGAAGGAACTGCGGGGCGGTGCGGCCTTGGTGATCGGAGCTCTTGGTGCAAACGGCTACAGTATTATCACAGGAGTAGAATACATGGAACGTGGGTATGATAGTTTGGTAAAGAATTTGTCAGCCTGCGGGGCAGAAATAAAACAGGTGGAATATTTTCCGAAAATGGTGTATAATACGCTGTAACTTGCGGCCATGCCGCTGCGATGGAGGGATACCATGGCAACACAACAGCGTAACAATATAGAGCCTCAGCAGCGCAGGCAAAGAGACAGACGCCGGACTGGGTCAGCGATTCAGAAATCCAAGGGGCCTGAGGCTGCTCCCAAGAGAATGCGCACAAAGCGCAGAAGACGTCGGAACACTGGGTTTTTACTTCGGTTTCTTACAATGCTAGCCGTTGTAGTGGCGGTGACTTTGGGCATTGTTTTGTTTTTTCGTATTCACACGATTAAGGTGCAGGGAAACAGTTTATATTCAGAGCAAGAAATTATTCAGGCAGCTGGTTTAACGGAAGGAGAAAACCTGATAACCATCCGGAAATCTTCCCTGGCTGGAAAAATTATAGCAGCCCTTCCTTATGTTGAAGAAGTACGGATTGCCAGAGTGCTGCCTGATACAGTGGTGATTAGTGTAAAAGAAAGTGAAGTTGCGTTCAGTATTGAAGATGAGGCGGGACAAAAGTGGCTGATGAATAGCGATGGGAAAGTGCTGGAGCCTGCCAATGAGGAGAAGGCACAATCTCATCCGGCAATTTTGGGAGTTACCGCACAATCCCCCGCAGTGGGGAGTCAGGTTAAAGGAGAACCTGCAGACAGTCTGGAAATTGCGTTACGAATTTTAGAGGAATTGGAAGGAACGGGGATACTGCCACAGATTAGCAGTATCAATGTGGAAAAGACCTTTGATTTGGTACTCTGGTATGGAGACCAATATGAGATAAAGCTGGGAAGCTCAGAGGATTTATCTTACAAAATTACTTATCTGGCGGCGGTGCTGGAGCAGCTGGATGACTATCAGACCGGTACGATTGATTTGACATTCGATGAAAAAAGAGTAGCCAGGTTTTTACCACGGGAAATTGAAAATTCTTAGGAAATAGAGGGAAATAATCGGAATTTCTATTGACCGGACAGGATTTTCACGGTAGAATAATACGGTATAGTAACTTGGCTATTTGGGAATTGAATTTCCGTTTCGATAAAGTTTACGATGATACATAGGAGGAGAAACACATGGCTGAACAATATGCGGATAAGGTTGTTTCTATCAAAGTAATTGGCGTCGGTGGAGCAGGGAACAATGTTGTCAACCGTATGATTACTGGCGGTATGTCCGGCGTAGAATTCGTTTGCGTTAACACTGATAAGCAAGATTTAAATAAGTCGCGCTGTGAGAATAAAATCCAAATTGGCGAAAAATTAACAGGAGGCATGGGCGCTGGTTCTAAGCCGGAAATTGGCAGAAAATCAGCGGAAGAGTCCCGCGCTGCGATTTCCAAGGCTTTGGAAGGCGCAGATATGGTGTTTATCACAGCTGGAATGGGTGGCGGAACGGGTACCGGCGCTGCTCCGATTATTGCGGATCTTGCCCACGAGGCTGGTATCCTGACTGTTGGTGTTGTGACGAAACCTTTCCGTTTTGAGGGCGCTAATCGTATGCGCCAGGCTGAAAGTGGAATTGCCGAATTGGCCGATAAAGTTGACTCCTTGATCATCATCCCCAATGATCGTTTGAAATACGTAACCGATCAAAAAATAACATTTGCCAATGCATTTGGAATTGCAGACGATGTTCTGAAACAGGCTGTCAGCTCTATTTCAGAACTGGTAAGCTATTCAGAACGTGTGATTATCAACTTGGATTTTGCTGATGTTTCCGCTATTATGAAAGATGCCGGACATGCACACATGGGCGTTGGTACCGCATCCGGACGTGAGAAAGCAGAACAGGCGGCTATGGCGGCTGTGGCAAGTCCGCTTTTGGAGACTTCCATTAACGGCGCTACCGGCGTTTTGATCAATGTTACCGGCTCTCCGGAACTGGGATTGGATGATGTGGAGACTGCGGCAAATATTGTAATGGAAGCGGCCAATCCTGATGCTAATATTATTTTTGGCGCGGCATTTAACGAAGAATTTGATGATGAAATGCGGGTTACTGTCATTGCTACCGGATTCGATGAAAAAGGTGGTACCTTGGCGCCTAAGGCTGGTGGAGTTTTCACTTCTGCCGGAGAGAAAGCAAAAGCGTCTGCCCCCAGTGAAGATATTAGCGATATTGATGAAATCTTTAAAATATTTAATAAAGACTGATTTTTACAACCTCCGATTTTGTCGGAGGTTGTTTTTATGGGAAGTTTTTGGAATTCTTTCTTCGCCAAAGGCGGCATTTATGAACTGAAAAGTCTGCCTTACAAATGTGTCCAACCTTTACTTTTAGATTTTAGTGTGATAAAATATTTCCGAGGTGTTGACTTATGAATAACCGCAATAAAAAATCCAATCCGGATAACGATTTGTATCGAGCTGTTTTAAAGTTAAAAACCCCGGAAGAATGTTATGATTTTTTTGTGGATTTATGTACTGTTGCCGAACTGAAAGCTATGGAGCAACGTTTTGAAGTGGCCAAATTGTTGAATCAGGGACTTATTTATAATGATATTTTGGAAAGAACAGGAGCCAGTAGTGCCACGATTAGCCGAGTAAACCGCAGCCTTAACTATGGCACGGATTCCTATCGAAAGGTATTGGCTAGGCTGGAGGACAAGGAATGAACGCCTATGAAGCTTTAGCCGCCAGCTACGATGCGTTGACCTATGATATCCCCTATGAGGAAATCTTTCAATTTATGAAAGAAATTTTCAGACAGTGGGGGAAAAACCCTAAATCAATTTTAGACTTGGCGTGTGGAACCGGCTCCTTATCACTTTTGTTGGCACAGGCGGGATATGAAGTGACAGGTGTAGATTTGTCAGAAGAGATGTTGACAATTGCCAGCGAAAAAGTAATGGATATGGAGAGGCGTCCTTTTTTTGCCTGCCAAGCTATGGAGAAACTGCGTCTGCCCTATTTGGTAGAGGCAGTTGTCTGTTGTTTGGACAGTTTAAATTATTTGGTGAAGACTGCAGATTGTCGTGAGACAATACGCCGAGTATACGAGACATTGAGTCCGGGCGGAATCTTTATATTTGACATTAACTCTGTCCGGAAACTGAAGAGTATGGATGGTCAAATTTTTTTGGATGAAACGGAAGATACTTATTGTGTTTGGCGGACAGAGTTTGTAGAGGAAGAAAATATTTGTTATTATGGAATGGATTTATTCCAACGAAACGGGACACAATGGCACAGAAGTTTCGAAGAACATCGGGAATACGCTTATAGTGTGGAGCAGTTGAAAACATACTTGTTACAGGCAGGTTTTGGCTCTGTTCAGGTCTACGGCGACCGACGGTTAGAATCTCCATTGCCAGAAGAACAGAGAATTTTTTTTGTCGCAAGTAAGGAGTAATGCATGAAGAATCAACTTGTACGGGCAATGACCCAAGACGGACTGGTTAAGGCTGTGGCCATTTCTTCAAAAGAACTGGTAGAAGAAGCCAGAAGAATCCATAAAACCTCTCCTACGGCTACTGCGGCCCTGGGGAGGGTATTGACAGCCACATCTATGATTGGTAACATGCAAAAAATTGAAGACGGATCTGTGACTCTGCAAATCAAAGGAGATGGGCCACTTGGATCTATTTTGGCAGTTTCCGATGGAGTTGGAAACGTGCGGGGTTATGTGCAAAACCCACAAATCTCGCTACTGGAAAAATATCAGGGCAAGCTAGATGTAGGTGCAGCTGTAGGGCATGGTTTGCTGACAGTCATACGAGACCTGAGAATGAAAGAGCCCTATTTGGGAAGTGTAGAACTGGTTAGCGGGGAGATAGCAGAAGACATTACTGCCTATTTTGCACAAAGCGAGCAGACACCCACAGCCTGTGCGTTAGGTGTACTGATAGACAAAGATCAGAGCGTAAAGGCTGCAGGTGGATATCTTATTCAATTGCTTCCAGGTGCGGACGATAAGACCATCGATAAGATTGAAGCGGGTATCCGAGAAAGTGGGAGCGTAACAGGAATGTTTTCGCAAAATCTTTCTGCGGAGGCTATCTTGCGGCAGGTTTTGGGAGGTCTGGATCTGGAGATATTGGAATCTTCCAATGTGGAATACCGGTGCTACTGCAGTAGACAGAGGGTTCGTTCCACATTGCTCCTGCTTGGGAGAGAAGAACTGGAAGAGATTGTGGAGAAAAATGAGACCACGAAAATAGCTTGTCAATTTTGCGATCAAATTTATGAATTTTCCCCCGCAGAAATCAGTGAGATTTTAGAGGAAATGAAAAATGAAAAAATTTCAACTTAGGGGTTGACAGAATAGCAATGGTCTTGTATAATTAGCCTCGTCGCTGAGGACAAATCCGAAAGCGACACGGTTAAAGGGAGCATAGCTCAGCTGGGAGAGCACATGCCTTACAAGCATGGGGTCATAGGTTCGAGCCCTATTGTTCCCACCAATTTGGCCCGGTGGTGCAGTCGGTTAGCACGCCAGCCTGTCACGCTGGAGGTCGACGGTTCGAGTCCGTTCCGGGTCGCCGTATTGCCTTATGGAGCTGAGCTCTCTAGGTCCGCTCGATATGCCTCTGTAGCTCAGCAGGTAGAGCAGCGGACTGAAAATCCGCGTGTCGTTGGTTCGACTCCGACCGGAGGCACCATAATGCGGGTGTAGCTCATCTGGTAGAGCGCCACCTTGCCAAGGTGGAGGTAGCGAGTTCGAGCCTCGTCACCCGCTCCATGATAGTTAAAAAGGAACGCGCTGAGTGTTCCTTTTTTACTCGGTGCCATGGCCAAGCGGTAAGGCAAAGGTCTGCAAAACCTTTATTCCCCAGTTCGAATCTGGGTGGCACCTCCAATGTTGGAGCAAGCGTAAAGTCGCTTGCTCCATTTTTTCATATTTCAGCGTATCTTTTCTAATTGTTTCTGCTTGTATTGGTGCCCAATCTGGTTGCGGCTGCTGGCATGGAAGCACAGGTCTTGCTGTTGTTCCTGGGTACACCAGTACTGGAGTAAGTGTACTATCGTCAGCTCCTTTTTATAATATATAAAATTTAACAATCAAAGATGGATGAAAGCTGTGAGAGGATAGTGGGGGATTTTATGGAGACAATCATAGAGATAACTAGTTTGGATATACCCCAGTTAGAGGTCTATTCTCATTTGACAGAGGCTCAACTGCGGAATCGACTGGAACCAGAAAAAGGTTTGTTTATTGCAGAAAGCCCCAAAGTGATTCATTTGGCGCTGGAGGCCGGATACATTCCCATTTCCTTTTTAATGGAGAAAAGACAGATTTCTGGCCAGGGGAAAAAACTAATTGGGCGTTGTAGCAATATTCCGGTTTATACTGGAGAGAGAGAAATATTGGCCAGCTTAACCGGTTATTCCCTTACCCGGGGAATTTTATGCGCCATGCGTAGACCCCAATTGCCTGAAATAGAAAAAGTATGTGAAAAGGCGAGTCGGATAGCGGTTTTAGAGGGAATTGTGGACGCCACCAATGTGGGTGCAATCTTTCGTTCCGCTGCGGCACTTCATGTAGATGGAGTGTTAGTGACGCCGACCTGTTGTGACCCGCTGAACAGGCGAGCGGTCAGAGTGAGTATGGGTACCGTTTTTCAGATTCCTTGGACGTATATAGGCCGGGGGAAAGACCAATGGCCCCAGCCGGGAATAGAAATTTTGCAAAGACTGGGATTTCGCACAGTGGCCATGGCTCTGTGCAATACTGCCATTAGTATTGCAGATCCCAGATTAATGGCGGAAGAAAGATTAGCGATTATCCTGGGAGCGGAAGGCGACGGGTTGGCAAAGACTACCATAGCAGACTGCGATTATACCGCCTGTATTCCCATGTCTCATGGGGTCGATTCTTTGAATGTAGCGGCTGCCAGTGCGGTGGCTTTTTGGCAACTGCGGGCAGACAGATGAGCCCTTGCGAATGGCCGGAGTTTGGTGTGGACATTAGATTTAGGAATGAATTGCGCCTCCCAATCGGCACTTGTAAAAGTGCACAAGAAACAAGAAAAAGTTTTTTAGGATTTGATAGATGCAATTAGAAGGAAAATATAGGATAATAGGAACGGATGGCAGTTCTCAAAAGGACGATTGAAAATCCAATTGGAGGAAAGTAAAATGGAAAAAATAACGGCAAAAAGTTTTCTTGAGTACCAATATGTCAGCAACCCCAAATTTTCGCCGGATGGGAACTATATTGCGTTTATCAGTCAGAAGGCAGATTTGGAAAGCAATGGATATCGGGGCGATATCTATATTCTTAAAAATGGTCAATGCCGCAAATTAACGGGAGCTGGCGATGCAAAGAGCTATTGCTGGACACCGGAAAATACGCTCTTGTTCCCTGCGATGCGGTGCCCCAAGCAGAAAAAGCGGGCAGAAGAAGGAGAGCTTTTTACTCCGTATTATGAAATATCTCCCCAAGGTGGGGAAGCACAATATGCTTTTACCTTGCCCATGAAAACCAGCGGTCTTACGCATCTGGATAAGGAACTTTACTATTTTGTCGGGGAGTTTTATAAAAATGGCCCCCAGACATTAGAGGAACGAAAAGCGCTTCTTGCTAAGCAAGCAGTTTATGAGAGCTTTGAAGAGTTACCTTTCCTGAAACAAAATCAGGCTACTCAGGAAGGCAAGCGGGATCGCTTATATCTTTATAACCGGAAAACTGGGACTGTGAAGCCTATTTCTACGGAAGATGAGCAGGTAACAAAGGTTTCCCACTCTGGAAGCAAAATAATTTATGCAGCAGCTGCTTACAGTGGGACGGTTTTGGATGAAGACGTGGCGATCTACGTATATGACGCAGGAACAGAAGAAAAAGACTGTGTTATGGAAAAAGATCAGCTCATGGTCCGCTATCAGGAAGTCTATGGCGAAATCTGGGGAGATAAAGTAATTGTCTTTGGTTCGAAAGGGGAGAAGTACGGCAGAACGGAGAGTCCCTGCGCCTATCTGATTGACCCGAAGACAAAGAAAATGGAACTGTTTTTCGAGCACAAGTACAATGTCAGCTATCGCAGTCTAATTACAGATAGCCAAATTGGTAGCTGCCAGACGATGAAAGTGGTGGGCGACCGGCTGTACTTTACAACTTGTGTTGGCGCTAACAGCTATGTACAGTATGTAGACAGACAGGGCAATTGGTCACCGTATCTTACGCCCAACGGTTCCGCAGACAGCTTTGACGTGTATAACGGACGCTTGGTATACTGCGGATTCTACAATATGAAGCTGTCAGAAATTTATGAAGATGAGAAACAGCTGTCCCATTTAAACGATGCGTTCTTTGCAACACACACAGTAGCGCATCATAAACCGTGCTCTTTTACAAATTCGGAAGGTATAGAGATTGACGGCTGGGTGATCGAACCGATTGGCTATGAAAAGGGAAAGAAATATCCTGCCATTATGGATATCCATGGAGGCCCGCGGTGCACATTTGGTGAAATCTATTTTCATGAGCATCAAATGTGGGCTAATAATGGATACTTTGTGATTATCTGCAATCCCCGGGGCAGTGAAGGCAAGGGAGATGCCTTTGCAGATGTTTGGGGAAAAATGGGAACCATTGACTATCAAGATTTAATGGAATTTGCAGATCATGCTATTGCCGAGAACCCGGATATTGATG
>CALXCQ010000143.1 GCA_944386835.1 uncultured Oscillospiraceae bacterium
GGTGTTACCGAACAACTCAAAGCAGACAACCAAATGGAGTGGGTTGCTCGGATGAATAATATCCGCAGTAGAGCTACTGAAATCGTAAATAATGATATAATTTATAAGTAATCGAAGTGCGGCGGCAGGGAGATTTATACCTCTCTGCCGCCGCTGTTTTGATCATCATCATCTTCATCATTAGAACAACCGGATATAATATGCAATTCGCCTGAATCCATGTCGATTGCCATATTATCTCCCATCCTCATCAATAAAATCTCCGTCAGAATCTATTGCCATATTGTCAGAGATAGAATGAGCAAAATCGCCGTCCTCGAAATCAAAAAAATGCTTACCCATATAGTACCTCGCTTGAAAAATTAATAATCATATTTGTTTATTTCTAAAACTCTGAATGTTGCATTTTTGAATTGATTTAATTTTTCTTGATCTACATATTCAAAGGCTTTCAAATATATCTCTTGTCCGGCACCTAATCTATCAGCGTAAATCATATCTGTTTCAATTCTTGCACCGTTTGTATCTACTGCTTCAATCGTTATGTAATAAGTGCATTGTTTTTCAGCTTTGTTTTTTACTGTGATATCAAGGGACGTTTCGGAGAAGTATCCATTATTAGTTACCTTGAATTCTCCAAAAGAAACATCAACATATTTTTCTAAAATTTCGTCTGTCGTTTCTTCTCTAAATACATCACCAATTGCAGGTATATTAGATTCAATATCATCTGATATGTTAGTGAAAAGCGTAGCAGCAAAAACAACATACAGAATCACAAGAATAATGGATAAAACGATTTTGGTTATAAAGCCAATCAAAGCACCTTTGCCTGCCGATTTAGCTCGTTTAGGTTTCTTTCCTTCATATATGAGAAAGAGGATTAAACCAACAATCGGAATAAAAAATCCCAAGATAGCGAACCCAAAACTTGAACTATCTTCAGAAACATTTGCATCGGACTTATTATCAATCCGTGCCCCACAGTTATTACAATATAATGAGGTATCGTCTACATTTCTACCACAATTTTTACAATACATAAAAATTTACCCTCCGCTTTTGTTATCGATAATATCCATTTTGCTGACAGACTTGATGAATCGTTTCAGCAAAAATCGATCTGGATTTTTTATTATCATCGGTGTTTGTATTCTTTTTGTCTATATAATTATCTCTGACTTGCTGCCACAGTTTATGCTTTTTAATCCACTCAATTTTGATAGGGAGATCATAATATCCTTTTGGCTGGTATTCCCACGAATAACTGCGCTGCTCTTTGTTATAGCGAATATATTGTTGCCGTCCATCGCCGCATTCATATATAATGCAAAAGTCACAACTATGCAATATACAAGAGTTGGCTCTATCCTTTACTTTTATGGTGAGAACACGAGTGGAATCTTCGGTGTAATCATATCCGAAAATGGAATATCCATAGGGATTAGTAACTCTATCAAGACCTTTATGAAGAATGTTTCGTATATCTTCGGCAGAATAGTCTTCGTCGGGGTCATTTACTTCAATATTCACATCGAAATCAAAACCAATGTTAGAGTTTTGGTCACGGGTTATCATTTTTCGTTTGCTACTGCCCACAAAATGATATTGAAAAGTAAAATCATCTCTTACTTCATTCTGTAATCTGTGGATAATTTCCAAAAGTTCATCTCTAATTGGTTCCCATTCTTCTTTTGGAACATACTCGAAATCATGCATAATCATAATATCTCCTTTTATCCCAAGCCGCCCAAATAGATTTTACTGAATCTAAATCTTATTAGTATATACTCATTATACGTAAATATCAACAATTTTTCAACAAATTTCGATGTTTTTTCAAAAAAGCATTGACAAACATACGTTCCGTACAGTAAAATATAATCCCTTTAAATGAGGGTTTACAATTGAATACGATGTAAGATTGAGATGTAGCAAAGCCACCCAATGCCGTCGGTATGCTAAGAGAAAATACCGTCACCCACCACTCTATGCGTTTTGGTACTGTTAGCGAGTGAATGGGTGCGATAACAGTCCCGTCTTTGAATTTCAAAGCCGTTACATAGAACATCATTTTGAAGCGAGAGCAAAGCTCCCGCCGATTCTTGATGTCTGTGTAGCGGCTTTTTTGTTTTGCCTTTTTTCAAAAAACTATGCATAAAATCGAAGATTTTTGACGTTAGATAGAAAAGTTTTTGAAAAGGTTGGATTTTTAGCCCTTCTCGCTGGCTACTTATTGAGGGGCAAATTAAGCCGCTTGTACTTAACAACTGAATAACCGTCCGAATGGGATATGATTTTGCGATGATATGAGCGAAACAACGCCGCTGAAAACGCAGGGGCAGGAACGACATTCGGGTAGAACGGCAAAATGGCTCTTGAACTGTAAAAGTCGGTGCTTTTCCAAACAGAAAAGGTTTTAACGATGTCCGCATCGTTCGGGGTGTTTCTATTAAAAATTCCGTATTTTTCACAAGTTTTGAACTGTGTAAAATCGGTAAAAAATGCCCTACTTAGAAAACACAAGAAAAATTAAGCTATTTTTTGAAAGGAGCGTGAAGTGATGAAAACAGGACTTAAAAAGTCGCAGAAAACAACAGAGATATTCTTTGATGAAGCGAGCCGATGGATAACGGTAAGCACGTACAATACCGATCTCAAAAACAGATTGACCGCCTATGCTAAAAAGCATCCCGATCTGTGCAGGCTTACCGATGATACAGAGGATGGCGGTCTTTCCTTTGATGTTGCGAAAGGTCGGTTTTGCTTTCGGTTGACCGAGCCGTACAGCGATGAGCGCCGGGCGGCGGCAAGCGAATTTGCCAAGAGGCAAAACAACCACCTTCGTAACCGTAAAGTTTAGGCGGGGTGCAGGGTGCCCTTTTCAAAGGGCGGCACTGCTGGGGAGTTATCCGCAGATGACGGGGCAACGCCCCACTCCCCCTCGGAGAGCCCACTGACATCTTTGCATGGAGTATCCGTGAAAGTGTCATAGTGAGTTACACACTTTGAAAAGGTGTGTAACGGAGAAAACGCTATCTCAGATAAATCTATCTCAAAAAAGAAAGGAAGTGATAAAAATGTCAAGACAGAATTACAGTGTTGCAAGAGTAAAAACAAGAACGCAGGACTCGGTGGGCAAGTTTGAACGGCATATCGAAAGGAAGAACGAACACTATGCCAATATGAACGTGGATTTGGAAAGAACACCTATGAATATCCAATACCGAAGTTGCGGCGAACTCACCTACAACGAAATGCTTCAGAAGTTGGTGGATGAAGGCAAGGTATCAATGCGAGGATTGAAAAAGGATGCAAAAGTTTACGATGAACTTATCTTTGATATTAACTCGGAATATTTTGAAGAACACGGCGGCTATGAATTTGCAAAGGCGTTTTATGAAGAAGCCTATTACTTTGCCGAAAACTGTATGGTAAGGACAATATCCTCTCTGCCGTTATGCACGCCGATGAAATCAACCTCACTTTGTCCGATAAATACGGCTATCCTGTTTACCACTACCATATGCACGTTATGGCATTGCCCGTGGTGGAAAAGAAAGTGCTGTGGTCAAAACGGTGTAAGGATAAAGCGTTGGTCGGTACGGTTAAGGAAGTCGTGCAGCAGATCAGCCACTCAAAGAAATGGAAATCCCCGCAAAAGCTCAACGAACACGGCGAGCCTGAGTTTAACGAAAAAGGAAAGCCGGTGCTTGTGCCGTCTTACAGTATCCTACAGGATCAGTTTTACGAGCATATGCAAGCGGCGGGATTTAAGGACTTTGACAGAGGTGTGCGAGGAAGTACCGCAGAAAACAAAACAAATGCAAGGTTTCAAGCCGAGCAGGACAAAAAGCGGCTTGCGGCGATCCAAGAAAAGATTGAGCAGGCAAACGAGGAACTGTCCACCATTCTCCCCGTCAAGGCAAGTGCCGAGATCATAGACAATATGGGCAAGAAAACGCTGATGGGTAAAGTTCAAATGTCGGGTGAAGATTACACTTATCTCACAAACTTAGCAAAGGAGTGTCTTGTGAATAGACGGACAATCTCTATTCTCGAAAGCACTATACAGGCATATAAGAGCAACGGGAACTAAAAACTGCACTTCCTGATATGGAAACCTATCTTGAAACCGAAACGGACAAGGCCGAGAGTTTACAGAGGTTTATTGATAAGGTCAAGAGGATAACCGAAATCAAGGAACTAACGTCTGAGTTGGTACACGAGTTCATTGATAAAATCGTGGTACACGCTCCAAGATACCTTGACGGTAAAAGAGTTCAGCTCATTGATATTTACTACAGCGGCGTTGGCATACTCCGAGAACTCACTCCCGAAGAAATGGAAGAAGCGTTCCAAAAGCATATGGCGGAACGCAAAGCAAAAACGGCATAGCCAATGGCTACACCGCTTAACGAAATCAATTATTCAGTTTAGATACAAGAGCCACCTTGGGGCACCTTCCTTACGGAGGGTGCCCCAAGAGCGGCTTTTTGCATTTCCATTTCGTTGTGATTCTTTATCTGTCTATTCCACTACCGTGCCATCAGCATGGAACACCGGCAATTTTTCCAAGTAGATAATATCGCCACGCTCCTGGGCCTCTCCCTCCGCCAGAATCGCCATGCGGCCACAAACGGTACCACCAGCCGCTTCTACCAGCTGCTCAATCGCCCGAATGGAGTCCCCTGTGGAGATAACATCGTCCACAATTAAAATTTTCTTCCCTTTCATCAGTTGGGCATCGGCTCCGTCCAGGTATAAATGCTGCTCTTTTTCTGTAGTAATCGAATTGACAGCTACCTCAAAAATGTTCTGCATGTACAGTTTAGGACCTTTCCGGGCCAGGAAATATTTGTTTTGACCACTCTGCCGTGCCATTTCATGGATAAGCGGGATCCCTTTGGCTTCTGCCGTAATCATATAATCATATTCCGGTGCCAGTTTTAACAGTGCCTTCGCCGATTCTACCGTCAGCTCTACATCTCCAAAAATTACAAACGCGCCGATATACAGCTCATCATTTACTTTGCAGATAGGCAAATCCCGCTCTAATCCTGCAATTTTCATTCTATAATACATAGGCCCCTTCTCCTTCACCCTAAATATCTGGCTTTTTGTCCCAACGAGACCACCAGTATTATAACATGCCCCCAGTAAATGTCAAATCCTTCTGCACTTTACAAATTTCTTGGAAAACTTTCCAAATATGACGGTTTTCGGCAGAAAAATCTTGAATTTTGTAGAAGGATCCAGTATACTTAAAAGGCGTTTTGCCTACAGTGAGAGTACGCGCCAATAGGGTTTCCACCTGAATTGTTTTACTTTGGGGATCCCATTCTCAAATTGGCCACCTAAGGGGCAACCATATCAGCGCGGGGCAGCGTAGAGAATTTAGGAGGTATGTTTCTTATGGAAAATTTCTTCAAAGTCAAAGAACATGGCTCTACCGTCAAGACTGAATTTATGGCTGGCCTGACTACCTTTATGGCTATGGCATACATTCTGATGGTAAATGCCGGTATGTTCGCCGAATTGGGGACCGTTTCCTACGGCGCAATCTACATTGCTACCGCAGTTTCTGCCGTAATCGGTACGGTACTCATTGGACTTTTGTCCAATTTGCCTCTGGCGCAGGCTTCTGGCATGGGCCTCAATGCCTATTTTGTCTACACGGTATGTTTCAGTCTCGGACTGAGCTATGCCAATGCTCTGGTACTGGTTCTGGTGGATGGCATCATTTTCACCCTGCTCACAGTAACCGGCCTGCGTAAAAAAATCTTCGATGCAATTCCCCACGCTGTTCGTGCTGCCATTCCTGCCGGTATTGGCCTGTTTATCGCTTTTGTAGGACTGCAAAACGCTAAGCTGGTAGTTCCCAGCGCTTCTACCGGTGTGACCATGGCTTCTTTTAACCTGTATAATGGTACTGCCACTTGGGGCACTGTTATGCCGCTGCTTGTCACTTTGTTCGGCATCCTGGCCATTGGCATTATGGCCAAAAGAGGTGTCAAGGGCTCTGTATTCTGGGGCATTCTGGGCAGCGCAGCTATCTATTATGTCCTGGGCCTTCTGACCGTTCCGGGATTCAAAGATGGCATCAGCGTAACCTGGAATATTTTTGCCTCTTTCTCTGCATTCGGTACAGAAGCTTTCGGTAAAGTGTTTACAGAAGGTCTTGATTTCTCCGCTTTCATTTCTGCCCATGGTATGGAAAGCTTCATCATCATGTTTATCACTACGGCGTTGGCTTTCTGCATGGTGGATATGTTTGATACTCTGGGTACTCTCTATGGCGCTTGTGCCCGTGGCAATATGCTGACCAAGGAAGGCAATGTGCCGAATATGGAAAAGGCTATGCTGGCTGATGCAGTCGCCACTACTTGCGGCGCAATCTGCGGAACCTCCACGGTAACTACCTTTGTAGAAAGCTCAGCCGGTGTTGCCGAGGGCGGCCGTACTGGGCTTTCTTCTATGGTAACTGCTCTGTTTTTCCTGATTGCCATGTTCTTTGCTCCCGTTGCCGAATTGATCCCCTCCTGCGCAACCGCAGCTGCGTTGATCTATGTCGGTATTCTGATGATGAACTGTGTCCGGGAACTGGAATGGACGGATCCGGAAACCGCCGTTCCCGCCTTCATGACCATTGCCATGATGCCTTTCACTTACAACATTTCCTACGGCATCGCGCTTGGCCTGATCTCCTATATCGTTGTAAAGCTGGGCCTCGGCAAAGCAAAAGAAATTAAGGGTGCGACCTGGCTGATTGCCATTCTCTTCGCTTTGACTTTCTTCCTGACTCACTAAAGCGATATGTGCCGGACTCTTAAATAAGCAATTTAATAGAGCAAACAAATGGCAGACACTAACGTGTCTGCCATTTTTAATATCCTGCAACAGGTGACAGTAACTTTCGCATACACATTCTGTATGCAAAAGCACTTCTGTCGCCTCCCCATAGCACGCCTGGGTAACGGCATCGGTCCCGTAACGGGAGTCCTGGACGCACAACCCGGCTGCAGACATAGGCTTGGTATTCTTCAAAAGCTGGTAAACTGAGAAAGTCTTACAGATTTTTCTCAAAACATCTCTTATGAATAAGTTGATTTTCTTCCTTTGCCGCCTTTTGCACACTTTACATCCTCCCGACATATGATAGGGGTAAAGTTATATTGGAAAGGAGGCTTTTGATTGGCAACTGGTAGTATTGTCACCCATCTGTCCACCTCCTACGCATTAGTCCCAATCCAGGACGCCATCGTTACCTTTAGCCAACGTTCCCCTCTGGGCATTGTAGAGGTGCTGGCCATTCGGGTGTCGGATGAAAACGGGCAGACGGAACCTGTAGAATTTACGACACCACCTTTTTCAGAGAGCCAAACACCCCAAGAAGAACAGCCCTGGATCAACGTGGACATCGCCGCAGAGCATCCATCTTTCAATCGCGTAATCGTCCAGAATGTACAGGTCTTTGCCGACACCGTCACCGATCAGGATATTATGATGGTACCTCAAGATCAATTTCCAGAGCTGCTTGTGCGGACAAATGTCTATGAAATTCCCCCCTTCAACCTATAGGAGGTACTATGATTACCGTAATCCCTTACATACCATCCGAGATTACTGTTCATCTCGGTACGCCGTCCAGTAGTGCGCCCAATGTGACGGTTTCTTTTCCCGATTATGTAAAAAATGTAGCATCCAGTGAAATTTATCCCACATGGGGAGTTTCCGCTTTGCGCAGCAACATTCTGGCCATTATCTCCTATGCTGCAAATCGCGTATATACAGAATACTACCGCAGCCGTGGTTACAATTTTGACATCACCAGTTCTACCGCCTATGATCAAAGTTTCGTCAACGGTCGCAATTACTTTGACTCTATTGTCACAATTGTAGATGAAATCTTCAATGATTATTTGCGACGCACTGGATTTGTCGAGCCTTTAGCGGCTTCTTTTTGTAACGGTACTACCAGTACCTGCGATGGGCTCAGTCAGTGGGGGTCGCAAAGTCTGGCCGTTCAGGGGTATAATTCTGTACAAATTCTCCAGGCCTATTATGGAGAGGATATCGAAGTAGTGGCGGACGCACCGGTTCAGGACATTATTCCCTCTTATCCCGGGTCACCCATTCGTATGGGTGATGTCAGCGAATATGTCGTGGTCATCCAGGTATCTCTCAATCGTATCTCCCAGGCCTATCCCGCCATTCCCAAGATCAACCCTGTCACAGGCGTCTTTGGAGAATCTACAGAGCAATCCGTCCGGACCTTCCAGCAAATTTTTTCTCTGACAGTAGATGGGATTGTAGGCAATGCCACCTGGTACAAACTTGTTTTTCTCTATGTCGCAATTACCAGACTCAACGAGCTACAGTCTCAAGGGCAGACATTCTATGAAATTTCATGGGAATTTCCGGAAACGCTCTCCCTTGGAAGCACTGGAGAGCGGGTGAATCAATTACAGTATATGCTCGGCGTTCTGGCATTTTTTATTTCTGCCGTACCTACTGTTTCTGTAACGGGAACCTACGATGAAGCGACACAACTGGCTGTTCGGTCTTTCCAGCAGTACAAAGGACTGGAACAAACAGGCAAAACGGATCCTTTGACCTGGGACGCCATTTACAACACCTTTATGGGCATTGACACCACTGTTCTCAATGATCCCCTGCTTTTCCCAGCTACCGAAGAACCGCAAGCCGCGACTACGGTAGCCCAACTTCAAAAACAGCTTCAGGCGGTATCTGCAATGTATCCCAATGTCAGCGCCCCCTCTTCAACCGGACGCTGGGACCGGCAAACGCAACGTTCCCTTGCCCAAACCCAAAGTGCAATGGGACTTCCCCGCACAGGAAAGGTTGACCCCACCAGTAAATCTGCCTTGATTAAAACCCTTACGGATGGGCAATACAGTAAAAGTTCACAATTTATGCAATTCCCCGGATTCCATCTTTCCTTTGGGATGCAGGACCCAATCAAGGGAGGTACAAAATGGAAAAAATAACCGACAGTATTGGGAAGCCCATTCGCAGTTTACAAACCATGTTGCGCCTGGTCGCACAACGGGAAAAAGAAATTCCCTCTGTAATTCCAGACGGAATTTATGGTAAGCAAACCATGCAGGCTGTTTCCGCATTACAAAAAAGCGCAAATCTTCCCATCACCGGTATTGTGGATTTTGCAACCTGGAAAGCTCTTGTGAAAAAATACCGAGCCGCCCGGATCTATCGCCTGCCAGCACAGACCTTGGCGCCGGACTTTCAGCCGGAGCAGATCATCCAAAAAGGAGAAAAAAATCACCATCTATTTCTCGTACAGGGAATGCTTTTGGCCCTTTCTCAAATTTACCAAAACCTTCCAGCTCCTCAGGTCACTGGTACTCTGGACGAAGATTCTGCCAAAGCTCTTCAGTTTCTTCAGGAAAAAAGTGGTCTTCCGGCTACCGGAGAACTGGACCGCGCCACCTGGCACATTCTTGCCAAATTGTACCGACTTGCCATCCAGGACGGAACGGTTTCTCCCACTCCCCCCGCTCCTCAGGCTTCCGATGTACAAAGCCAGTCTGCAAAGTCCCAAGAATCCCCCAATCAAGACACACAGGCACGGGAAAGCTAAACCCAACTTTCCCGTGCCTGTTTCTGTATGCTTTTCGTTCGTTTCATTTCCGGCAAGTGTCCATAAAATGTTCCCCATTTGTCCCTGGCGGAATGCGCCTTTCTGCCGATTCCAGCCACAGACCGCTAATCAAAGGGCATAAACCCGATTACCGGATGAGTAGTATTTGCTTTGCTGCTACCGGGGCAGAAGCCATGAAACCAGTCGCTACCTTGCCCAGTGCGCTGGAACCGGATGTCCCAGAGCCGGATGCAGTAGGACTTGGTGCCACAATACCGCAAACCATAAAAATGGAGATCATCAACACAAAAATAACGGAACTTTCGTAGAAAGTCACAGCTGTACGCACGCGGATACGCGCACTGCATTCCCTGCGCCAAAAATGGAACGAATTCCAATCTTCCTGCCTTTTCGATTGCTTTCGCCTTTATGCCTCTTGATTTTGCGTTGTTTCGTACAGACCTGCAATAATGTCCGCGCATCTTTCAATGCCTAAAACTCCACTGTCCAAGGCCACATGATAGTTTTGGGCATATCCCCACTTCATGTTGGTATAAAACCTATGGTAAGCAGCGCGGCGTTTATCTTTATCCCGCAACCGCTGTTCCGGAGATTCTTCTCTTTGCCCGTATACCTGTACAATACGGTTTGCCCGGTATTCCACGCTGGCATGGATAAAAACGGTCAAACACGCAGCCTTTTCCCGCAAAATGTAATCTGCACATCTGCCGACGATGACGCACGGCCCTTTTTCTGCTAATTCTGTAATAATCTTCCACTGAACCTCCCAAAGGTAATCCTCGTTGGTCTTTCCAAAGGCTCGGTTCGAAAAAGCGGAGGCTAAAAATCCCCCAGGGGAGCATTCCTCCGTGTCTTGAACATAGCTTTCTGTAAAACCGCTCTCCTGGGCTATTTTTTGAATCAGCTCACTGTCATAACACGGAATATTAAGCTTCTGCGCAACCTTTTTGCCAATAGTACGACCGCCACTGCCAAATTCGCGGCTAATCGTAATAATTCGATTCTTCACTGCTTTTTAACTCCTTTCCTAAGCAATTTTCAGCTGCCGGTACGTACGACAAATGAAAAATACCGCAACCACAAAAGTCAATACATCGGAAACTGGCATAGAAAACAGGACTCCGTCCAGTCCAAACCGAACTGGCAAAAGGAGGGCAAACCCTACACCAAATACAACTTCACGAATCATAGACAAAACCGTTGAAGCCAGTGCCTTCCCCATGGCCTGTAAGAAAATAAAACACGCTTTATTCACGCAGGCCAAAATGATCATGCACAAATAAATTCGAAACGCCTTTATGGCAAATTCCGTATAATACTGGCTCTCGTTGGCAGCTCCAAAAATGGAGATCAGCGCTCTGGGGAAAATCTCCACCAATAAAAAGGCTAGCACACCTACCAACGTCTCGTCAACCAGCAATTGGGAAAAAAGCTCCTTTACCCGCTGCTTTTTCCCGGCTCCCATATTAAACCCTACAATAGGAATGCAGCCGGCTGCCATGCCAACTACAATGGAGATCACAATTTGGAAGAATTTCATGACAATGCCTACTACCGCCATGGGGATCTGGGCATATTGGGTCTGGCCAAAGACGGCATCCAACGCTCCGTACTTCCGGATCATATTATTGATGGCTGCCATGGCTGCAACCAGAGAAATCTGGGACAAAAAACTGGTAATTCCAAGCAGTATTGTCTTTGCGCAGACTTGTCCGGCTATCGTAAAATCCAGTTTGGACGGTTTGATGACTTTCATATTCAGAAGATACCCTGCAGCCAAAGCGGCAGTCAGGATCTGCCCGATTACTGTGGCAACGGCAGCTCCCATCATCCCCCATCGGAATCCAAAGATAAAGATCGGGTCTAAAATGATATTGGCAATGGCCCCGGCCAAAGTGGATATCATGGCAAACCTTGGGCTTCCGTCTGCCCGAATTACGGGATTCATGGATTGGCCAAACATATAAAACGGAATTCCCAGGCTGATGTAAAAAAAGTATTCCTTAGCATAGCCAAAGGTCTCTTCATTTACTGTGCCGTCAAACATGGTCAAAATCTGGTCTGAAAAAAGTAAATAAACGGCAGTCAGGAGCAGGCTGCTTACCACGCTCATAATTACGGCATTTCCCACACTTTTCTTTGCCTGCGTTTTCTCTCCCTTTCCCAGGCTGATACTGACAAAAGCACAGCAGCCATCTCCGATCATGACCGCAATGGCCAGCGCCACCACTGTAAGGGGAAATACTACCGTATTGGCCGCATTTCCGTAAGACCCGAGATAAGTTGCGTTGGCAATGAAAATCTGATCGACAATATTATAAAGCGCTCCCACCAGAAGGGATATCACACAGGGAATGGCATATTGCTTCATCAGGCTTCCGATTCTCTGGGTTCCCAGGAATTCATTGGAATTTTCCATTGGTACCACCTTTCCTTTTCCAATAAAAAAGCGAGGCCGCACGTCGCTGGATTTACGCCGTAGGCTACTCGCTTTTCTCATACTCTAGTTAAGATAATTTCCGACAGGACTGGAATTGTATTGCTTGATGATTTTTAAAATGATGGATCCATCCGGATGTGGGGACTGCTCCACGATTTTATATTGGGTCCGATTTTGCTCCAGCCCCTTTTTATACTGCGCAACCTCTTTTTTGACCAATTCCACCGCATAAGCATGTTCTGCATTCTCTTTCAACAGAAAGTGGAGCGTTTGACAAATACACGCTGCTTGAATCCGCTTCATCGTTTTCCCTCACTTCTAAAAAATAAAACGTGCAGCTTTTGCGCAACTGGAATTACGCTGCAAAGCTACACGTTGTATGTTTATTATAGGTGAATTCCAAAATATTTTCAAAGGATATTTTCCACAAACTTTCCCTGCTATACCGTTTGGACACTTTCCCTATTTTGAACAATTTCTCACACAGGTGATAACCCATGAAAATGGCAATCTATTTCCCTATTTCAGGCCGTCTACATCCCTGACAGTTTGTCGCGGGTATTCATCCCGTCCCTTGTCTCCCGTTGCTTCTCACACATCCTGATGTTGTTATATACGACCATGATTTACCAATCCAACAATCCCCTCCTTGACACAACAAAAACGCAACCATGTAATAGCTGATATGGGCGGCTACCCAATTATGTAATCTGACATTGTTGCCGTACAGTCTGGCCATCATGGCAATTATCTCACACAAAATTCTCAGCGCAACAGCGGCTGGGCATATGATTTTGTTTCCGTTGTCTGTATTGCCTGAAATTTTTCCATCCTCACTGAAAAGCAGCTTTGGCTTTACACTTCTTGATTATCCGCCGTTTCCGATTTTTCTTTGTGCCTGTGTTCCAAAATAAAAGGCAATCACGGTAGGAAAAATACTTAAAAATTGCCCGGCCGAGATTCGTTGGGTGACAGCCAGATAGCAAAATACACTCGATAACATTAAGGTAATTACAGATTTTACTTTTAAAAGATTTTGTACTGTTTGTTGCACACTGTCATCTCCTTACTTTTGACGGCAATTCGCTTCATTCTTGAAACTTTTCCCTTCCCGAGGACGAGTTCGGGAGTTGGTGAGACAGCCATACGTTCAGCATCACCTCTGTGCGGTCTTCACACAATCTCGTCACCCAATAGACTCCATTCTATTGTATGCTACCGGACTGTCCAAAGTTCACCTTTGCCAAAGAGAGCGGCTTGGCTGTCTTTGTCTGCCAACCGGTAAACCAATTCCAGCCAAGGAAATCCACTTTTCTCAGCATGTATCCGGAAGCCTCCCTGTGCAAAAGTATTCTCGCCACAGACCCTCTGCCTCTCATTGGAATAGCTTTCCTCCCGGGCAACTCTGGGCCTTTTTGCGTATTTGACTCTCCTTTTTCATCTCAGGAGATTTCCAAACTTGCCTTTCTCCTTCTATTGTCAATTGTGAAAAGTTTGTTGCAATTGTCGATTTTTCTCTACAGTTCTGCTATAATCTTTAAGATTAATTTCAGTTTTATCTTATACACTACAAGTATATTAGGAGGTGGGAACATGCACATTCTCATTGTAGAAGATGAGCCCAGGTTGGCCGAAACTCTGCGGGAGCTTATGTTGGAACAACGATATCAGGCAGATATTGTCTATGATGGAGCAGATGGAATTGACTATGGGATTACCAATCAGTACGATTTGATCATTTTGGATGTCATGCTGCCAAAAATCGACGGCTTTCAAGTGGCACGGCAATTGCGCTTGTCCCACATCTCCACACCGATTCTCATGTTAACTGCCCGTGATGAGGTTTCCAGTAAAATCAGTGGTTTAGATTGTGGTGCAGACGACTATATGACAAAGCCTTTTGACTCAGGAGAGCTCATGGCCCGTGTCCGCGCCCTTACCCGCCGCAGAGGAGAAGTGTTGAGCAACATTGTTTCCGTCGGGGATCTTTCTTTGGACTGCACCTCACGGACTTTGACTTGTGGAAACCGCGCCGTACAGTTGGGCTTTAAGGAATTTGATATCATGCGGTTGCTGATGCTCAGCGCCCCTTCCGTTGTCACAAAGGAAAGCCTGATTACCAAAGTCTGGGGTGTGGAATCCGATGCCGAAGACAACAATGTGGAAGTCTACATCTCTTTCCTGCGAAAAAAACTTACCTATCTTGACAGTCATGTATACGTCTCTACCATTCGTAAAGTAGGGTATTCTCTCGTGCATACCCAATAAGGGGGCTGACAAATGCTCAGAAAGCTTCGCGCCAAATTTGTCTTAATCAATATGTGCCTTGTCTCCCTGGTCCTGATTTGTGTCTTTACCGCCGTCATTATTTCTACTGCACAGCAAAATGAACGTGAGAGTATTGCTGCCATGGAAGACGCCCTATATTGGCACAGCTACAGGCCCTCAATCATTGAATTTACCGTACAATCCGAAAAGCAGTTTTCCAAACGAAATTTGATCATTCCCGCTTTTTGTGTCACAACAGATCTGGAGGGAAACGTGCTGTTTGTTGCCAGCGGCAGCGATGTGTCAGTTTCCGGGAAAATTTTAGATGAGGCCGTGGAGCAAGTCCTCGCTTCTGATAAATCTGTCGGGATTTTGCCACAGTTGGGATTGCGGTATCTGGTTGGCCCTAACAGCAACAATAATATTCGTATCGTTTTTTGCGATCAGCAGTGGGAGATTACCTCTCTGATTCGCCTGATACTCACGTTTTTATTGGTCGGCGTGTTCGCTTTGGTAGTGTTGTTTTTCATCAGTCTTTTTTTGTCCCATATGGCCCTGCGCCCTGTCCAGCGCGCCTGGGTCCAGCAACAACAGTTTGTCGCTGATGCCTCCCATGAATTGAAAACACCATTGACAGTTATCTTGGCCAATATCGGTATCATTCAGGCCCGCCCTACCGAAACCGTCGCTTCTCAGAAAAAATGGTTAGGCTATGTGCAAGAAGAGGCCATGCGGATGAAATGCCTGGTGGAAGATCTTCTCTTTCTGGCCAAACATGACAGTGCCGCTCGGAAAGCCAATCTGTTCCCGGTCAATCTAAGCGATATTGTGACGGGGTGCCTGCTTCGTTTTGAAACGGTAGCCTTTGAGCAGGGTGTACAGCTGGAAAGCCAAGTGGCTCCCGCCTTGACAATTCTGGGAGATTCGGCAAGTCTGGACCGGCTGTGTGGAATTTTACTGGACAACAGCATTAAATATGCCGGTAATGGTGGAAGTGTGGAATTGCACTTATCGCGCAGCCAGGACCGAGTGCTCCTTCGGGTAAAAAACACCGGCACTCCCATCCCGGAAGAGCATCTCAAACACATTTTTGAGCGATTTTATCGGGCTGATAGTTCCCGAAGCCGGGAATCCGGCGGATATGGACTGGGTCTGGCCATTGCTCAATCCATTGTCCTTTCCCACCATGGGCATATTTCCGCCCACAGCTCTTCAGAGCAAGGTACCATTTTTACAGCCACATTTCCTCTGTGCAAAGGTTAATGTTCCAGCGCAAAAAAGCGCCATATTCCAATTGGAATATGGCGCTTTGTGTATTTTGCATTCCAAGTTCACCAAACTTGAGAAAGCTGCCTTTCTGCGCTACTTGCTTTTCTGGCTCGCCTTCAGATTCCTTTCTTCCTGACTGGCGGCAAATTCCCGCCTTCTGATCTGAAAAGACAATGCTTCCAGAGGGTATTCTCACACAAAACGGAAGCCCGTTTGCACGGATCATGCCTTTTCATACAGATCTTTTAGAATCTGTACACATTTCTCAATTCCAAGGGTTCCGCTGTTCAGCGTAATGTTATAATTCTGCGCATACCCCTACTTCATATCGGTATAAAATCGATGATAGGCCGCCCGCCGTCTATCTTTGTTTCGTAAACGCTGTTGGGCAGATACCTCACGTTCTCCATATTCTTTGACAATACGCTCTGCCCGAAAATCCAGGCTTGCATGGATAAACACCCGAAGGCAATCTGCTTTGTCCCGCAAAATATAATCTGCACACCGGCCCACAATGACACAAGGTCCTTTTTCCGCCAACTCCACAATTGTCCGATACTGGATTTCCCAGAGATAATCTGCATTATTGGGTCCGGAATTCCAATGAGAGAATGCAGATGCCAGAAATCCACCAGGTGCGTATTCCCCTGCATCCTGAACATACTTTTCACTGAATCCGCTCTCCTCCGCAATTTTCTGGAGCAGTTCCCTGTCGTAACAAGCAATGCCCAGTTCTTTTGCCACTTTTTTCCCAATGGTGCGACCTCCACTGCCAAATTCACGACTGATGGTAATGATTTTATTTTTCATGCTTATAAACCTCCTTCCGTTTCTTTTCCATTGTCTGAAAACTGGCTGATATGACCTTTTTCAGGTGTTTTCTCTCATGTAAAAGCAATCCCAGAGACAGTAAAAATGCCAAACCATCTGCAACCGGCCCCGTCCACAAGACGTCTTCCACTCCCATAAACCTGGGAAGGAGCAAAGCTGCAGGCACAAAGAAAATGATCTGTCTTGCCAGGGAAAGAACGGCAGATTTTACCGGCTTGCCAACTGCCTGTAAATAAACTGCCGCAATGGTCTGGAAGCCAGTCAGGGGGCAAAGCAGAAGGAAAATGCGAAAGGCCATAACGGCAAATTCGTTGTACAACCCCTCTTCTGAGCCAAAAAGGGAAACTACACTCATAGGAGCAAACTGAAAAATCAAGAAAGCTATCACAGAAACAACTTCCGAAGCAATCAAAGCAATTTCCATAGCTTTTTTGCTCCTTTTAAAGTCTTTGGCACCATAGTTGAACCCGATAATCGGTTGGGCACCCGTGGCAGTTCCCAGCAGAATCGCAATCATAATTTGATTAACTTTCATAACGATCCCGGTAGCTGTCAACGGTATCTCAGCTCCATACACCGAGGTGGCTCCGTAAGTTGCTAAAAGATTATTGGTCAGCGCCATGACAATGGTAATGGCGAACTGGGTAATGAAACTGCTCAGGCCAAAAGTTACGATGTTGCCGCAGGTCTTCCCATTTAAGCGAAACGCAGCGGCATCTGGACAGACTGTCTGAAATTTCGGCATATACAGGACGGACACCACAAAGGAAGCCACTTGCCCTATCACGGTAGCAATGGCGGCACCGCTCACACCCATATGGAAAACAAAAATAAAAATTGGGTCCAGAATGACGTTGAGAACCGCACCCACAACCATAGAAAACATGGTATACTTGGGCTACCGTCTGCGCGAATCATGGAATTGATCGCCGCTGAAATCATCATGGAAAGCGCCAGCGCAACAATAGTGATGGGAAATACGATGTTGGTGGTGCCATTATCCAGATAACCTACTCCCCAGCCAATAAGATCTGGTCTACAATGTTATACAGCGAGTTTACCAACAGTGCAATCACACTGGGAACCGCAAATTTCACAATCAGCCGCCCAATTGGCTCTGTTGCGAAGGGACTTTTGTTTGCCGATACTGCTTTTTCCATCTCTGCTTATTCTCCTTTTTAGGTAACTAGTTACATATTTGAGCAAAAAAACAGGCAGTGCGCTCCGTAACTTTCTCAGCACACTGCCCGGGGTCTCCTTTCTCTGGGGGAAACCTCTATTCCGATGCAATATTCTGCAAAAGCATATCTGCCAATTGCTGCAACGCATTTTTCTGTTCCTGGGTAAAGTTCTTGCACAGTTCCGATAAAACCGCTTCATCCTACTCCAAAATAACCTGATGAATACCTCTGGACCGCTCTGTACAAGTAACTTTTTTATATCTCCGGTCCTGCTCACTGGAGACACATTGGATAAATCCCTTGCTTTCCAATCGCTGGAGAAGCTTTGTCATGGCCGGATGCGTGACATGCTCAATCCGTTCCAGATCATTCTGATGAATCTCCGTCTGCCCCGCCGCTTCCAACCGGCTGACGGAACCCAGCACGCGAAGCTGTACAGAGGTCAGCCCCATGGCACTGGCTTTCTCATCCAGCTTCTTATGAAATGCCCGATTGATGATTGCAATTTTCAAACCAAATGGCATCATATCCATCGTCCTGCCTCTCAAATTAAGTAACTAATTACATATTATAGGCATTCAGGAAATTTGTCTAAGTATCAGATTCGAACCAGCCCGCCAGAAACCAAAGTAGCCACCAAAATAAAAGTTCCGGAACCTGTATTCCAGCTCTGGAGAGATGGTCAAAATCATACCAGGAGAAATTCTCACCTCCAGAAGGATAGCGCTCTGCTCCTTGCCTGTCCAAATTCTTCCTCTCCGGAACTGCATTCCACCGCCTCAATCCATTTGCTGCGAAGGGCTTCTCTCCCGGGAGTTGTCAGCCTCTTGGGTGGAAATCATCTGCGCA
This sequence comes from uncultured Oscillospiraceae bacterium, assembly GCA_944386835.1. GTDB lineage: Bacteria > Bacillota > Clostridia > Oscillospirales > Oscillospiraceae > CALXCQ01. The sequence continues at coordinate 18,482 of CALXCQ010000143.1, forward strand.
ATCCTGGGATCCATTTCTCACGCATCTATAAAAGAGGGGTTTGGCCACAAAGGCCAACCCCTCTTTTGCTCTTACTCAGTCTTTCTTACCGTTTGCCAGAGCATGGGCAACATCAATAATCATATCTTCTTGACCGCCGACCATTCCACGCCGCCCCAGTTCTACCAGGATATCTCTCGGATTCAAGTTAAACTTTTCCGCAGCACGATATGTGTGAAGCAGAAAGCTGGAATAAACACCAGCATAACCAAGCATAAGCGGTGCACTTCGGATAACCTGAGGACGCTGCATTATGGGCTCTACTACATTTTCAGCCAAATCCATGTACTTGTAGAAATCCAGTCCCGTATGGAAGCCCTCTCTCTGGAGCACTCCGGCAACCACCTCTGCTTGTGCGTTACCCGCACCCGCACCCAGTCCACGGCAGGTGACATCAATATAGTCTGCGCCGCACTCAACAGCTGTCAATGCATTGGCAACCGCCAGTCCCAAATTGTTGTGGGCATGGAATCCTACGAGAACAGGCAACTTTTCTACCAAAAGGGAGACTACTTCCTTTACCTGCTTGGGAGTCATATAGCCGGCTGAATCCGCCAAATTTACATACTTGGCTCCGGCATCCACAAAAATATTGGCCTGCTCCAGAATCTTCTCCGGTGTTGCCATATGGACCATCATCAAGAACCCGATTGGCATCAGACCCATATCACCGGCTGCTTTCAAGTGCTGAATGCCAATATCTGCCTCTGTTACATGTGTGGCGACACGGACTGCTTTTGCACCAGCCTCCTTAGCCTGGGCTAAATCTTCAATGGTCCCTACACCGGGCAGCAACAGTACCGTCAGTTTTCCCCGCTTGACGACCTTATTGGCAGCTTTGAGCAATTCCAGCTCGCTTACTTTGGAAAAACCGTAGTTCAGAGAAGAACCGGCAATTCCATCGCCATGGGAAATCTCAATCAAATCCACCCCAACTTCATCCAAACCGGCTGCAATTGCCGTTACCTGCTCCACATCAAAGCTATGACTGACAGCGTGACTCCCATCTCGAAGGGTAGTATCCACAATATGAATTTTACGATTACGGTCGAGACTCATTTTACTTTCCCTCCTGATTCCGCATCCGAGCAGCAATTTTCTCCGCTGCAGCAATGGCTGCCGCATTAATAATATCCAGGTTCCCGGCATATTTGGGCAGAAAGTCACCGGCCCCTTCCACCTGAACGATCACCGTTACTTTGTTGCCATCTACAATCGGCGGGACTCGGAGTGAGTAGCCTGGAACATAGGCCCGCACTTCCCCAACAATTTGATTGACGGATTCTACAATGGCTTTCTCATCCGGATTCTTTACAATGGAATAGATTGTGTTGGACATCATCAGGGGAGGTTCCGCTGGATTGAGTACAATGATAGCCTTGGAGCGGTCAGCTCCGCCAACTACCTGCAACGCTTTCGCTGTTGTCTGGGTAAATTCATCAATGTTGGCCCGCGTACCAGGCCCGGCACTCTTGGAGGAGATACAGGCAACAATTTCTGTATACTCCGAGTCCGCTATCCGGTTGATTGCGTAGGCAATGGGAATCGTTGCCTGTCCACCGCAGGTTACCATATTAAAATTATCGGTATTGAGTTCCGTCAGATGATCCAAATTTACACAGGGCACTACAAATGGGCCCACCGCAGCTGGCGTCATATCAAAAACAATTTTACCAGCCGATTTCAGAATCGGTGCATGTTTGAGGTGGGCGGAGGCGCCTGTTGCATCAAATACAATTTTGATTTCAGGATCTTCCGCAACCGCTTTAACCCCCTCGATGGAAGTACGGACTCCCATACCGGCTGCACGACGGATTCCCTCTGACTCTATGATGCCCGTCATAGTTTTCATCTCTAGATTTTGACTGCGCATAACCTTGTACATCAGATCCGTACCAATATTGCCAGGTCCAATAATGCCAACTTTGATTTTGTCCATTTACATATCCATTCCTCTCGTTTTTATAATAGGGTCCCTGCATTGACAAAGCGATTCCCTGGGGCTATAATTACCTCAATATTCTACATTAACGAACGTTATTTCTGAATAAGCGAATGGCAGGTGGTGCGATTCCATGGCAACAACAAAAATGATCCAATCGCTGAAGCGAGGATTTGCAATTCTGGAATTACTCGGAAGTAGCCACGAGGAATTAAGTGTAAAAGAGATTTCGGATGCCCTGGGACTCAATAAGAGTACGGCATTTGGGCTGATTCACACTCTGACCCGGTTAGGCTATCTGGAACAAAATGATCAAAATCAGAAATACACACTTGGCATTAAAATCCTCAGTCTCTCTAATGCCGTTCGCGTGCACAGTATCATAATCAGAGCCGTTCGCCCCCACTTAGAGCGCATTTCCCACCAATTTGGAGAAACGGCACACTGCGCAGTAGAGCAGGGAGACAGCGTAATCTATCTGGATAAGGTGGAAGTACAAAACTCAGTCTACATCAACACGCAAATCGGCACTAAAAATTATCTTCATTGTACCGGTGTTGGTAAATGCATTCTGGCCTATATGAACCGGGAACGGCAAGACAGGATTCTTTCCGGGCACATGCGAACCATGACCTATAACACCATCACCAATGCAGAGCGAATGCGGGAAGAGCTGAACTCCGTCGTGCGCAATGGCTTTGCCGAAGATAACGAAGAAATTGAGTTAGGGCTGTCCTGTGTGGCTGTGCCTGTATTCAGCTCTGCCAATCAGGTAGCTTGTGCCATCAGCTTGTCTGGTTTGACCCAGCGGATGGCCAATTATGGCCGGGATCAAATTGTAAAAGCGCTTCAGGATGCTTCTATGCAGATTTCACAGTCCCTGTACAGCTATATCCCCTCTCAAGAATTTCATCGAAAGAATACCAATTCCAACTAGTAAATAGAACACATTGGGATTTTTCCCATTCAGAGAACTGCACTGTGCAAATCCTTTGGAGGAACATCCCTATTTTCAGAGCCTACTGGCGGCGCTTCCCGTTGCTTCCATAATGTCCTCCCCATACGCAACGAATCCGTTGAAAAGCAGACTTTTCCCACTTTACCCAATGTAAATTTTCTATAGAAGCAAGGGTGTGTCAAATTCTTCTATGTAAACTGCCTGACAAAGATTGCTGACATTTGACCATGCAACTTCCAGATCATTGCTCCCACCGGTCTCTTTCTACAAAGCCGTTTTACATTCTATAATATCGCATGTATGAATTGTATCGTTCCTTCCCGGATCTGTCAAGAGGTTTTTCAGTTTTCCTCTGTTTGCTCCAGCTGTCACCATCGGTGAAAAGTCTTTTTCAAACTCTTAAGTATTACTTTGTATACTCAGGATTTGCAGACACCGGTTAAACCAAAGCCTCAACCGGAAGATACGCTTTTAGTAACCGTGCCCAGAATCTTCTTGAGACGCATTTGCAAGGGGCTCCATAGCACTTCAGCCATATGATCGTTTCTTTGTTGACCGGGCTTTTCGCAACGTTTCATTTTACATTGTAGAACAAATTCGCAAAAAGCGGTAACGACGGGAAGATACTTGCGAACGGAATTCGCAAACAATTGTACGGCAAGAAGATCACAGGTTTGCCAGTCTTTATTCCATAGATAATACGGCGGTGAATTTTTCGCAGGAGCCCTCCCGGCAGCATCTCCAATGCCCGGTATTTCGGTTCCAAACACGATAGCCTGGATCTGGTCATCCGGCAGGTTGCGTGCGGCAGGAGGTCCATCGCGCTCCTCTCCTGAATTTGCAACTCTCCCAGCTTGCAGCGATATCACTCTGGGCTACCCGTGCTTCCCGCTTTCCCTCTCGCATGTCTCTCTGCGCCACGATTGCCGGTAACCGCTCCAGCCCATCGGTCGGATATCTGCATCAGAAGAAGGAAAGCAAACAGAAAAACGGCTCTACCGACTGCTCACAGTCCGCAGAGCCGTTTTTCTTTGGCATATCTTTGGGAACACTGAAATTGTTCCAAACCGATCAGCTTTGTATCCCAAATGGGAATTACATAAATTTCCTTTCACTGCCATCATCCGGCCGGCCGTGTAACCAGGACAGATCAGGAAATGGAATCATTTACACGGACCTGGCGGGGTAGTGATTCTCCTCTTGCCTATTCCCATTCTATGGTCGCAATCGGCTTTGGCGACAAGTCAAAACATACCCGATTGACGTGCGGTACCTCCTGCAAAATTCGTTCGGTAACGGTCTGTAAAACCTCCCAGGGCAACTGGGGTACCTGTGCTGTCATGGCGTCCACGGTATTAACAGCCCGAATAATCACCGGCCAGTCAAAGCTTCTGGCATGATCCCGGACTCCTACCGAGCGGAAATCTGGCACAATGGTAAAATACTGCCAAACGGTTTTGTCTAAGCCTCTGGCCGCAAACTCCTTCCGTAAAATCGCATCAGATTCCCGAACCGCTTCCAGACGCTCCCGGGTAATGGCCCCCAGGCAACGAACTCCCAGCCCCGGGCCGGGGAACGGCTGCCGGTATACCATAGAATCCGGTAAACCAAGTGCCACACCGCAGGCTCGCACTTCGTCTTTAAACAGCATTTTTAGAGGTTCTACCAAATCAAATTTTAAGTCATCCGGCAAGCCGCCTACATTATGATGACTTTTCACCATTTTCGCCGTCTTGGTGCCACTTTCTACAATGTCCGGATAGATAGTGCCCTGTGCCAGGAATTCAATTCCCTGCAATTTTCTTGCCTCTTCCTCAAATACCCGGATAAATTCGGCTCCAATAATCTTCCTCTTTTCTTCCGGATCGGAAACACCTTCCAGCTTGCTTAAAAACCGCTGAGAAGCGTCCACATAAATCAGATTGGCTCCCAATTCCTCGCGGAACACCTTTACTACCTGCTCCGGTTCCCCTTTCCGCAGGAGTCCATGGTTGACATGTACACACACCAGTTGCTGTCCAATCGCTTTCAGAAGCAAAGCCGCCACCACGGAAGAGTCCACACCACCGCTCAAAGCCAACAATACTTTTTTATCTCCCACTTGGTTCTGAACGGCCTCTATCTGATCCTGGATAAAATTCTCCATATTCCAATTGGGCGTAGCATGGCACTGGTCAAATACAAATTTCTTTAGCACCTGTGCAATTTCTTCATCTGACTGTGGCATGGACACGTTTTCCGGACCTTCCGGATAGTCAAAGGTAAATACCGGTAAACCGCTTTCCAAGACTTCCTGACTTAAGACGACTTTTTTCCCTTCTACTACGTTATTGGGGCCTCCATTGGCCACAATTCCCCGCACATTGGGCATCTTTTTCAATTCTTCCAAGCGGATGTCATAATTACAAATTTCACTGTATACGCCCAATGCCCGAATAGCCCGAGCCACATCGGTATTGCGGGTACTCCCCAAATCCAGTACCACAATCATATCTTGTTTCATGTACGTCCTCCTGTTTTCATTAGTTTCAATCTCCCTCTTTTTATTATATTGGACAAAAATCGATTCTGCAACCGCTTTCCCTGTTTCAGGCCCTGACGTTTCTCTGAATTGCAGCCCCCACTTTGTATGATATTAAAATATTTAAATTTATCTATTCCTGAGGCGCAACCTGTGGTATACTGTTGGTATCTTGAATGGCTACCGGTCTCCCGGTCCCTTCTAAAAACAACGAGGAAGCAGGTGCAGGTATGGAAAAACACTGGAAACTTTTATTCTTATCCAATGACGATGTGATTTCCCTTGGCTCTCAAAACATGCAAGAAGCTCTGGAAGACATTGAGGAAACCTTTTCCCTTCTGGATAAAGGGGAAGCTTTTTCTCCTGCCAAAGCCGCCATGGGGTTCGGCAAAACTCTGCAAGATGAAGCTACCATGGGCCGCATTAACGCCCTGCCCGGTTATGTAGGCGGCCGTTTCCAAATGGCTGGCCTGAAATGGATGGGCAGCAATCCAGGCAATCTGGAGCAGGGACTCCCTGTGGCCTGTGCCTTGACAGTTCTCAATGACCCAGTCAGCAAGTTCCCCATTGCCGCTATGGACGGCTCTACCATCAGTGCTACTCGTACCGGAGCCGTCAGTGGCGTAGCCGCCAAATATTTGGCAAAAAAGAATTGTAAAACGCTTCTTTTGATTGGCGCGGGATACCAGAATACCACCCAGCTGGAAGCCATCTACTTAAGCTGTCCCACGCTCGAACATATTTATATCGTCGATTTAATAGAAGAGCGGGCACAATCTTTTGCCGCAACTATGGGCGAAAAGCTGCAGATTTCCCTGACGCCACTGACCGATGTCCGGAAGTGCGACCGGGTACCGGACATTACCGTTACTGCGACCAACTCCAATTCCCCTGTCATTCCGTGTGATATGGTACAGCCCGGTTGTCTTCATATCAGCGTCGGTGGCTGTGATCATCCGGATCTCTATCAAAAAGCCGATAAAATTGTGGTGGACAACTGGCAGCATGTATATCACAGAGGCCTGGGCTCACTGGTTGAAGCAGTCAATGCCGGAAAACTGGACCCGGAAACCATCTATTGCCAGGAGTTCGGGAAAATTGTAAACGGGAAACTCCCTGGCAGAGAAACCGATCAGGAAATTATTTATTTTGACCCTGTAGGAATGGGTTGCGAAGATGTCGCTGTCGCCAGCCGGGTCTACCGCCGGGCCCTGGAAGCCCAAAAGGGCCAGTGGTTCCAGCTGTTCTGATTGCCAAAATGCCGGGTCTGCCTTCCTGAAAATTTTCACAGGCTTGGGGCCGACTTGACAAATCTGTTCCCATATTGAATAATGAACTATATCTTTATGGGTACCGGAGGCAAAACCATGAGACAATGTATGGACGCTGAAAATCTGCACCGACGTTTAAAGAAAATCATTGGACAGGTGCAAGCAATCGACCGTATGGTGGAAGAAGACGTCCCATGTGAAGACATCTTGTCCCAAATCAATGCAGCCAAATCTGCCCTGCACAAAGTCGGACAGGTAGTTTTGGAAGGTCATATCAAGCACTGTGTCCGGGATGGTCTGGATCATGGAGACGCCGATCAAACCATTGCCAATTTTACCAAAGCGGTAGAACGCTTTGCCAATATGACCTGAGTTACCTCGATTTTTGCCAGCCGCATAAATTGCGGCTGGCTTTTTTCTCGCCTTGACAACCCATACCCCTATGGGTATAATAGGACTATCTTTTTGGCATTTAGGAGGCTATTTATGAAATTCCTGGAAGATCTATTGGAATGGGGCGGCACAAAAAAGGATATTGCTTGCCTCATTGTCTCTGCAATTGCCCTGATTATCAGTATTTTTGATTTGCTTCCACTTCCCTTTGACGCTGCATGGATCGCGATTGTGTTGTGTGGCATCCCTATCATTCTCGAGGCCATCATCGGTCTGGTTACCGCCTTTGATATTAAGGCCGACGTCCTAGTCTCCCTTGCCCTCATTGCTTCCGTAATTATTGGGGAAGATTTTGCCGCCGGAGAGGTAGCGTTTATTATGCAGCTTGGCGCCCTTCTGGAAGATTTGACTGTAGCCAAAGCCCGGGCTGGTATCGAAAAACTGGTTCATCTCACCCCGCGAACTGCCCGGATTTACACACAGTCCGGAGAAAAGATAATCCCGGCTGAGCAGGTCAAAGTTGGAGATCGTTTGCGGGTTCTGCCTGGGGAGACCATCCCGGTTGACGGCGTCATCACCGCAGGCCAGACCGCAATCAACGAAGCAGTTATGACCGGCGAATCACTACCTGTTGACAAAAGTGTTGGCGATACGGTCTCCAGCGGCACGGTAAATCAATTCGGCTCTTTTGACATGGAGGCCACAAAGGTGGGAGAAGACAGCTCCCTTCAGCGAATGATTCGACTCGTACAATCCGCTGACGCTGGAAAAGCCAAAATTGTCTCTCTGGCCGACCGATGGGCCACCTGGATTGTCGTCACCGCCCTGACCGCCGCAATTCTTACCTGGCTCTTTACCAAAGAGCCCATTCGTGCCGTCACCATTCTGGTTGTCTTTTGTCCTTGCGCCCTGGTTTTGGCCACTCCCACTGCGATTATGGCAGCTATCGGCAATGCTACCAAGCACGGATTTCTTGTCCGCGAAGGCGATGCTTTGGAGCGGTTGGCCGCCGTCCGGCGCGTGACTTTTGACAAAACCGGCACCTTGACTCACGGCCGGCCTCAGGTGGTAGCCATTACCAGTCTGCTTCCCCAAGCAGTGTCAAAAGAAGAGCTTTTTGCCTATGCTGCCGGTGCAGAGCAACGCTCGGAGCATCCATTGGGAAAAGCCGTTGTCCGTAGTTTCCAGGAATCTTCGAAAGCTGTCATCCCTTCCGCCACCGACTTTCAAATGCTGCCGGGCCGGGGCGTAAAAGCCACCGTTCTGGGCCATGAGATTCTCGCTGGCAACTGGGCCTTGGTCCAGGGAGATTCTGCGAACGCTTCCATCCCATCTTCTGCAGAAACCTATCTACAGCAAGGTTGCACTCTGATTTATTTGGCTGTGGATGGAAAGATTGCCGGTTTCCTCGCCCTGGCCGACACACTTCGGGACGACGCACCGGAAACGATCCGGCAGGTAAAGGCCGCCGGTGTCACTCCTGTTCTACTCACGGGCGATCACAACCAGGCAGCCCAACATATAGCAAACCAACTTGCGATTCCGGAGGTGCTCTCTTCGTGTCTGCCGGAAGATAAGCTTCAGTACATTGAAAACTGTCAAAATTCCGGTATACAGGTTTGCATGATTGGGGACGGCATCAACGATGCGCCAGCACTGAAGAAGGCATATGTGGGGATCGCCATGGGAGGAATTGGCAGCGATATCGCCGTAGAAGCCGCTGATATTGCTCTGGTCAATGACAAAATTGCGGAGTTCCCCCACTTGATTCGACTTGCCCGTCGTATGATGGGTACCATTCGCTTAAATCTGTCTTTTTCCATGCTTCTCAACTTTGCCGCTATTGTCCTTGCCATTACCGGTATCCTCAATCCGGTGGTAGGCGCTCTGGTACATAACGCAGGCTCCGTCCTGGTCATTGTAAATTCTGCATTTCTACTCACATGGAAGCAAAAGGCAAAAACTTAATCATAGAAATTTTCTCCCGAGATACCTGAGTATCCCGGGAGAAAATTTGTTGGGAAATTCCAGACAAACTTACAGAAGGAACGGACTTCCTAATTATTGTTCCAATCACCACACCAAGAAGTATAAACTTAGTTTACTCGGAAAAGTACTTTTTTAGGAGAATAAATTCCGGCAATCATCTCACATTTCTTAACCTTTGTGTCAACCGCTCTATCAATACCCCACTCATGGTTTCGCAATCGTTTCTTTCTGTACCTTCTTCTCTACCTGCCATACAAAAGGCGACTGTGCACTTTTTTCCACCTGCTCTGCAAATGGCGGCTCTTCTCTTTCCAATCCCCGTTTCCCAATAGCTTTCACAAAAAGTTCCCGCTCCTATCAGCTTTGGTAGCCCACCTTTCCGCAGTATCCTGTGTGTCGACTGCTTGATAAAGAGCCACTGTTTGTTTGCTCCTACTTCCCCGTATCGTGTTCTTCTCCACTTACTTGCCAAAGCCGCAAAAAACGCCCAAACTTTGTATAAATAATATAAATTTTGGAAGATCACAAGGGAATGAATTGACTAAATTGTCCACATCCTGTTAGAATGAAGATGTTGTGTCCCAAGGAAGCGTGAATGTTTCCCTATGCGTAAATTCGCAGGCTATCCGCCACACTGTATCCGCTATTATACGGAAGGAGAGAGAGATGTCAAACAAAGGGAAAAAAATCAGCTTATATAATCGATGGCTCAATGGCATTGAGGTTGTTGGCAATAAGCTGCCCCATCCCATCGCCCTATTCGCCGTGCTGGCCCTAGCGATTGTTATACTTTCCGCAATTTGCGCTGCTTTCGGCGTAAGTGCAACCGGTGAGTTGGTTTCCGGTGATGAGCTGAAAGTGACTACCGTCACTGCCGTCAGTTTGCTCACAAAAGATGGATTGGCTTATATTTTTTCCAATGCCGTTTCCAATTTTACTACCTATGCACCTTTGGGGATGGTCCTGGTTGCGATGCTGGGCGTGGGCGTAGCGGAGCAATCCGGTTTGATTAACGCCCTTCTCAAGCGCACGGTACAAGTCACACCCAAGTCCTTAATTACACCGGTTGTTGTTTTTCTAGGTATTATGTCCAACATTGCTTCTGATGCCGGGTATGTTATCTTAATTCCTCTGGGAGCCATGGTTTTCCGTGCCTATGGCCGACATCCCATGGCTGGGCTGGCGGCGGCATTTTGCGGCGTTTCCGGCGGTTTTTCTGCAAACCTACTGGTCGGTACTCTGGATCCTCTTTTGGCAGGAATCTCTCAGACCGCTTCTTCTATCATCGATCCCAACTACCATGTAGCGGTCATGGGCAACTATTATTTCCTGTGTGCTTCTACCGTTCTGATTACCATACTGGGTACCATTATCACAGATAAATTGGTAGAGCCCCGGCTGGAGGCTTTCGGCGGGGAAGTATTGGCGGAAGAGGATCAATCTCTGACAGCAATTACGGACCTGGAAAAGAAGGGTCTTCGGCGGGCTGGTATTGTGGCGCTGATTTTCATAGCGATCGTCGTAGCTGCTTGTATTCCCGCAAATTCCTTCTTCCGGAATTCGGAAGGTTCTTTGCTGGGACGTCCCGCCTCTCCTTTGATTGAAGGAATTGTAGTTCTGATCGCCCTTTTGTTCTTCCTGCCTGCCGTAGCTTTTGGAAAAACAGTAGGGACTTTAAAAGATCATCGGGAAGTTTGTAACGCCATGGCAAAATCTATGGCAACCATGGGTTCTTTTCTGGCACTGGCTTTTGTTTCCGCTCAGTTTATCAATTATTTTAACTATACAAAGTTGGGAACCATTCTGGCACTGAGCGGTGCAAATCTGCTCAAGCAGGCCAATGTAGGACTGATTCCTCTTATGGTAATCTTCGTCCTGTTCTCCGCCTTTATGAACCTGTTTATGGGCTCTGCTTCTGCCAAGTGGAATATTCTGGCTCCTGTTTTTGTCCCCATGTTTATGCTTCTGGGATACAGCCCGGAACTTTGCCAGCTAGCCTATCGGATCGGTGACTCCTGCACCAATATTATCACACCCATGATGACCTATTTTGCCGTCATTGTCGTCTTTGCACAACGGTATGACAAAAAGGCCGGAATCGGTACCATCACTGCCACCATGCTGCCATACAGTATCTGTTTCCTGGTATTCTGGACTCTGCTGCTTGTCATCTGGTTGGCACTGGGATTGCCAATCGGAATTGGTACCAGTATTTTCTACCCTGCGGTCTAACTCACAGCAAAAGCTCTGACGTTATTTCCTGGGCAAGCGAAAAAATTCAATACCCGGCCGTTTCCCACGGATAAGCCGGGATCGGGCCGCAGTCAGATGCAAAATCTCTGTTGGGCCGTCTAAATCGAGAAAAGCCGCAGCCTTTTGAACTGCACCCCATTTGTTAGACAGTATGATATACTGGATAACAAGTGGGGTGCTTTATTATGCCAAAAGGGATACCAAACAAACGCTTCACACCAGAATTCAAGAAGATGGTGATAGAGACGATGCTGGCGGAGAAGCTAAGCT